>JAXDJK010000328.1:0-3864 GCA_034665665.1 Acidobacteriota bacterium | reverse complement strand
CTCGCGGTTCATCCCGTCGATCAGCTCTTCCTGCGAGAGGCCGCCCTGGTCGAAGAAGCGCTCCATCAGGGTGTCGTCGCCCTCGGCGACCTTCTCGATCAGCTTCTCCCGCCAGTCGGCCGCGTCGGCCTTCAGGTGGTCGGGGATGTCGCCGACTTCGTACTTGCCCGAGCCGTCGGAGGCGTAGCGGTAGGCCTTCATCGAAATGAGGTCGACCACGCCGGAGAAGTCCTTCTCCTCGCCGATAGGCAGCTGGATGGGGACGACGTTCTTGCTGAACTTCTTCTGCAGGGCTTCGAGCGTGCGGGTGAACGAGGCGCGCTCGCGGTCCATCTTGTTGACCAGGATGATGCGCGGGAGGTGGTACTCCTCGGCGAACTTCCAGACCCGCTCCGTCGTGACCTCGACGCCGGTCACGCCGCTGACGACGATGGCCGCGGAATCGGCCACGCGCAGCGCGGTCTTGGCTTCCATGATGAAGATGCCGAAGCCAGGCGTGTCGAGGAGGTTGATCTTCGTGTCCTTCCACTCCGCGTAGGCCACGGCGGTGGAGATCGAGTGCTTCCGCTCGATCTCGTCGGCATCGAAATCGGTGGCGGTGGTGCCATCGTCGATGCGGCCGAGCCGGGTTGTGGCGCCGGAGTTGAAGAGCAGTTGGGAAACGAGGGTGGTTTTGCCTGTGTCGTTGTGTCCTACGATGGCCACGTTACGGATCTCAGAGCCCGAATAAATCTTCATACGGTCGACCTCGTAATGGATTTCACAAACACGCGGGCATCATAATTTAAAATCCGGCGTGGGGCGTGGGGCGGCGGCACAGCCGTACCCGAATCGAAGGAGTTATGATTGGCGGCTCATGGGACTCCCGACGACCCCGGCGCGGACACTCGGCACCGCACTGCCCCCGGAGAGAGACCGCAGTTGAAGCTCGGACGGTATGAAGTCGTTCGCGAGCTCGGCAAGGGAGCGATGGGAATCGTCTACCTGGCCAAGGACCCGCTGATCGGCCGGCTCGTGGCCCTGAAGACGATCCGTGCCTCGGCGCATGCGGACGACGACGAGACCCAGGAGTTCCAGCAGCGCTTCATCCGCGAGGCCCAGGCCGCCGGCATCCTGAACCACCCGAACATCGTTACCGTCCACGACATCGGCCAGGACGATGAGCTCAACATGAGCTTCATCGCCATGGAGTACGTGGAGGGGCAGAACCTCAAAGAGGTGCTGTCGCAGGGGCGAACGCTCACCTTCGACCAGATCGCCGACATCATTTCCCAGGTGGCCGAGGCCATCGACTTCGCGCATGCGAAAGGCATCGTCCACCGCGACGTCAAGCCCGCCAACATCATCCTGCTGGACGGCCACCGCGCCAAGATCACCGACTTCGGTATCGCCAAGATCGCCAGCGGTGCGGCGAACCTCACCACCACCGGTCAGTTCCTCGGCACGCCGAACTACATGGCGCCGGAGCAGATCAAGGGCGCGCCGGTGGACGGCCGAACGGATATCTTCGCGCTGGGCATCTGCCTCTACGAATGCCTGACCCGCCGCAAGCCGTTCGGCGGCGATTCGCTGACGTCGATCTCCTACAAGATCGTCCACGAGCCTTTCCCGTCTCTGCACGAGATCAATCCGCAGATCCCGGAAGGCTTCGAAGAAGTGGTGGCGAACTGCCTGGCCAAGGATCCGACCAAGCGGTACCAGCGTGGGCGCGACATGGCCAATGCGTTGCGGGCCGTGATGCGCGGCGAGCGGCCGGTCCGTCCGCCCGATCCGGTGCTCGCGGAAGAAACGGTGCTCACCCGCGAGCGCATCCCGACCATGGACATGCCCTTCCCGCAGGTAGCGGAGCCGCCCGCCGCGGGAGGTAGCACGCGTCCGCACGCGCAGAAGACCGTGGCCGTCCCGTCGCCCGCTCCGCCACCCAAAGCAGCCAAGCCGCCGTCGGTGCCGATCGGGCAGCGCGTCCGTGCGACGTTCTCGGGCGTGCGCAGTCCGTTGTCGCTGCGCCAGCGGATCAACCCGGCCATCTTCTTCGCCATCGTAGGTGTGCTCGTGGCGGGTCTGGTCGGTGCGGTCGCGACCATCCGCAGCCAGCACGAGCCGGTCGCGGTCGTGGATGCCCGCGTGGAAGCGCAGCGCACGAAAGAGCGCGAGCTGCGCCGGCAAGCCAATCTGCTTCTCCGCCAGGGCCGGGTCACCGACGCCTACGCGAAATTCGAAGAGCTGGACCGGCTCTCGCCCAAGTCGCCGTACGTGACCGGCATGCTGCAGAAGCTGGACGCGACGCGGCAGCAGGACGAGGTCAGCAGGCATCAGCTGATGGAGTCGCAGCAGCGTTTCGACGAAGGGATGGTCCTCTTCAACCAGAAGAAGTTCACCGACGCCGCGGCGAAGTTTCAGGAGGCATTCAACCTCAACCCGACCTCCGTCCAGGCGGCCGACTACCTGAAGGCCGCGCAGGCCGAGGAGCAGAAGCTCGCCCTGCGGGCCCGCAACCGCACCACCGCCGGCTCGCGGGTGACCGCCACCGCGACCACGACCGCCCCGTTGACCGAAACCACCGCCACCACGGCTTCCGCCGTGAATGACGCGCCGTCCAGCCTGACCACCTCCTTCCAGCATCCGTTCAAGGACGGAACGATGGTGGTGCGCATCGGCAACGACGTGATCTTGCGCGAGCAGCTCTACACCGAGACGCCGGCCCGTTTCCTCCGCCGCGCGGCGCGGAATGCGAGACCGATCAATGTCACGCGCGAGATCGATCCGAAGAATGCCGACGTGCAGATCTGGATCACCGTGCCGGGTCAGGTGCAGGAGCATCACACGCTGCAGGCGGTCCGTTTCAACGCGGGCGGTGCGCGCCGGCTGACCGTTCGCTATGACGCGGCGAGCAAGCACTTCTCGTACGAGATGAATTGAGCGAACGCTTCGCGATCGCCGCGCGCGAAGAGCTCTGGTCCGCGGGGCGGCTCCTGGAAAGCCGCCTCCTGCACGGTGAGGCCATCAAGACCGGCGACCGGATCGATGCCACGGATGCCGCCGACGAAGTGCTGCTGGCGCTCTGCGACCGCCAGCTCGAAGAGCTGCGGAGCGCCGTAGCCACGCTCACTTCGCCCGTCAGGCTCGTCTCCCGCGCCGCCAGCGATGAGACCACCGCCGCGATCATTGCCACGCGCAACGGCATCTCCGTCGTGACCACGCCGGAGAAGCTGCACGACGATCTCGCGCTGATCCCGCGGCATCCCGGCACCGCACACGCTGACTGGCGGGAGTTGCCGCTCGTGTGGCGTCACGGTTCGGCCGCGGTGCTGCTCCACGAAGCAGTCGGCCACGCGGCGGAGCACGACGCTGCGCCGGTGGCCTGGCCGGCCTGGCTGAGCGTGGACGTCCCGCTGGCCATGCGGCGCGAGTCGTTCCGCGACGTCCCGCTGCGGCGCATGACCACCCTCGTCGGCGGACAGAGCGGTGCGCCCTTCATGCTGCCGCCGACCTATATAGAGGTGGTGCTCGTGGCCGGCGGGAGCTACGAGCCGCTCGACGACACGGTCTCGCTGACGATCGTGGTGGCCAACCGGGTCGACGGCGGTACCACGGAGGCGCTCGCACCGTTCGAGCTGCGCGCCACGCGCAAGGACATTGCGCGCGCGCTCGTCGGCGCCACCGGCGAGCCGCTCCGGTATCCGGGCGTAGTCTGCTCGTCCGAGGGGCAGGAGCTCATCGTCGGCTCCTACGCACCGGTGATGGTGACGGTGTTCGGTGAGTGAGATGTATCGCAAGCGCGGCCGGGTGGTGCGGTGGGAGAACGGGACGGTCGTGCGCGCCATCGAGAGCGGCCTGGCCATCGAAGATGGCGAGGTGTTTGTT
>JAXDJK010000327.1:0-6268 GCA_034665665.1 Acidobacteriota bacterium | reverse complement strand
AAGGAGATGGTGTCGTCGACGCTCGGGTTGGCGGGCGACCAGGTGAAGCTCGCCCCGAGTGGCGCGAGCACGGTGACCACCTTCGTGGTCTGCGACTGGCCACCGTTGACGGACAGCGTGACCGAGTACTGCCCCGGCTGCGCGTAAACGTGATTGGCCACGAACGCCGTGGAAGTCCCGCCGTCGCCGAAGGTCCAGAGGCGCGAGTTGACAGTGCCGCCAGTCGATTCATCGTAGAAGCTGAAGTTCGTGACGCCGGCGATGCCGCCCGTCAGCGGCAAATACGAGAAGGCCGCGGCCAGGGACGAGGCGACGGTGAAGCTGGCGGTGTTCGAGGGCGTCGAATCGCCGGCGCTGTTGCTGGCGACGACGTAGACGCGGTACGAGCCGGCCGCGAGACCGGAGAGCGTGGCGTCGTTGTCGTTCGCACCGAGGTCGGCGACTTTGGAGAACGCGCCGGTTCCGATGGAGAGGTAGATCTTCTGCGAGGTCTCGTTGCTGGCGTTGTCGTTCCAGAAGAGCGAGGCGGTCGACCCGGCCACGGAGACCTGCAGCGCCGAGGGTGCGTTGGGCTTCTGGGGAGTGGGCGTTGGATCGCCGCCGCCGGTGCCGCTCGGATAGAGCCAGCGCGCGGCGAGCTGGTCGTCGGTGCGCAGCTGCGGACCGAGGCCGGTGACCGTGGCGTACATGAGCGCCGAGGGATCGGCACTGTGGCCGAAGCCGAGGGTGTGGCCGAACTCGTGGGAGATGATCTCGGCCAGGCGGTTGCTGCTGATGCCGGTGGACGAGCTCACGCCGTCCTGCACCGTCAGATTGCCTTCCACAATGTTGTAGGCGTGCCGCGCCCCGGCCGTATGCACGGAGTCGGCGGCGAACGGGGCGGTCCAGGTGCCGCCGTTGGTGACGCCGGTGAAGCCGCCGGTGCCGACCACGCCGCCGGTGCTGCGGTTCCAGGTGCCGGCGATCTCGTTCAGCGGATCGTTGAGGAGCACCTCGTTGCGCCCATTGGAGCGATCGAGGCCGCCCGGCGTGCCGGTGAAGGCGCCGGCGTAGCTGTAGAAGATCTTGGCCGCGCTGTAGCCGTTCCAGGCCGCCATGGCCGTCTGGATCTCGCTGACGCCGCCGTTGGTGTAGCCGGGCTGGGTGCCCTGGTGGTACCAGGAGGCTGGCTGGCTGTTGTCGAACTGGAACCAGCGGTAGAGCGTCGGTTCCTCGATGCTCTCGAAGTTGGCCTCGGTGCCGCCGAAGCGGTCGCCGCCCGCCTTGCGCTGGAGCACGGGGTTCTCGATGCCGTAGCTCTTCACGCCGCTGCGGCCTGCATTGCGCTCGGTGATGAAGGTCTCGAAGCCGGCCGCGTCGCGCTGGACGTTCCGTGCGGCGAGTTTCTGGAAATTGCCGTCGAGCAGGTTGGCCTCGGCGGTCGCGTCATTGCGATACCAGAGGCGCCGGCCATCGAGGGTGCGCTCGTCGCGGAACTTGCCGACGAAGAGGTCCATGGTGCGGTAGCCGCCGCGGGGCGAGGCTTCGAGGAAGAGCAGGACGTGCTCCCCTTCCGTGAACTCCGGAGCGCCGAAGAGCTTCGTGATCCGTCCGCCCAGAGTGCCGCCGAGCTCGGAGATGGTGATCGTGGCCGGGACGTTGCCTTTGATGGTGCGGGCCACCTCCACCACAGTTTCCGTGAGGATGCGGCCCTCGTGGTCGACGGGCATCGTGGAACGAACGGTCCCTTCCACGATGATGGGCGATTTGGCGATGAGCTGCTCGTCGGTGGGCATGACGATGGTCGTCGCCCGCGCGACCGCGGCGCTCAGCAAAAGGACACACGTCAGCCCGTACACCCGGAAACGATTCACGATAGGGGTTCCTCCGAAGGACTCGGCGAAGAGTTATTGGAACGTAACGGCACGTCCGTGCCGGGGGATTCCCTGGGTAGCTCTCAGCTCTCAGCTCTCAGCTGTCAGGGGCCGTCGGCCTGAGAGCTGCGAGCTGCGAGCTGAGAGCTTTCCGCAAGGAGGCCGATCGCTTCGCGGTAGCCGTGGAGGGTACCGACGTCCACGTACGAGATGCCGGCGCGGACGGCGCGGGCGCGGCCGCCGGCGGCGATCCAGTAATTGACGATCGTACCGATGTAGTGATCGGTGGCGCCGCGGGCCAGCCAGACCTCGCGCAGCTCGGCCAGGACGGACGCGCGGATCTTGAAGGCGCCCCAGATCCAGTGGGAGCGGGCGCCGGGGGTCTTCACCTGCACCTCCAGGACGTTGTCGTGATCATCCATGACCACGGCGTCGAAGAACTCCGGGCGGTCGACGGGGAAGCAGAGGAAGGAGAGGTCGTCATCGCCGAGAGCCTGGAAGCCGCTCTCCGGGAACCAGACCGTATCGGGCAGGCCGACCAGGATGTGCTCGTCGGGCGGGATGAACGGCAGGGCGTGGAAGATGGCGTCGCAGAGGCCGTTCGGCTGCTGCTGCACGGCGTAGCAGATGGCCGCGTCGCCGATCCCGCCACCGTAGTACGACACGATGTCGGACTTGCCGGGCGAGATTACGAAGCAGATGCGCGTTGCGCCCGCCAGGAGCATGCGATCCACGAGGTACTCGCTGACGGCGCGCGGCCGCTCGGCCTCACCCTCGAACCGCGACCCCACCGGCAGCAACTCCTTGCTGAATGCGAGCGGCTGAATGCGGCTCCCGATACCCGCCGCCGGAACGATGCCCCACATAGGAACCTCCTGGGTTCAACCGCCAACCGTCAACCGCCAACTGCCTCAAACGCCTGCAGCATCTCCTCGGCGCGCCGATCGCTGGTGTGATCCGCCAGGACGCGTTTGCGGCCTGCTTCGCCGATGGCGGCCAGTTCGGTGGCGGAGAGGCGGAGCGCGTCGACGGCCTGCTCGGTCGTGTCGGCGAGAAGGATCTCCTTGCCGGGCTCGAAGAACGTCTCCAGGCCGTTCCAGGTGTCGCTGAGGATCGGCGTGCCACAGGCGGCCGCTTCGAAGAGCCGGCCGGAGGGGCAGTAGCCGAACTTCGCCATCGCGGCGCGGGTGACGTTGAGCGTCAGCGGCGAGGAGCAATAGAACGCCGGATGCTCCGGCGGCGGGACATGCTCGAGGAACCAGATGTTGTCGGTCCACGGAAACTCCCGCGGATACATCGAGCCGCCGATGACGAAGCGCTTGTCCGGCAGCGAGCGCGCGGGGGCGAGGAGCAGGCGGTCGACGCCGTCCTGCCGGTCGGCCGCGTACGTGCCGAGGTACGAGAGGTCCGCGCCGTAGCGCGGCAGCGGCGCGACCGGAAAATGCGCGTGCGCGTCCACCGACCCGTAGAGCGGCACGGCCTTCTTCGCGCCGAGGCGCGTCTCCAGTTCCGTCAATGCAGTCCCGCCGGTGAAGCTGAGCACGAGATCGAAGCCCGAGAGCCCCTCGACGGGGATGTACTCGACCGGCTCGCCGCGATCGAGACGCTCGAAGGTTACGGGCGTGTCGAGGTCGTAGAAGACGTGCAGGACATTCGGATTCGCGAGCACCAGCTCGCTCGCGGCGATGGCATCGGGGCAGTAGGACGTCACCACGGCCACATCGGCGTCCGCCAGCGCGGCAGTGGCGAGTGGCAAGGCGCCGGACCAGTCGCGATACAGCACGAGGTCATAGCCCACGCCCCGGTGAAGGTCGCGCGTCTCCGCGTAATACGGTACGTCGCGCTCAAAGAACACAGCGTCATGGCCCATCGATGTCAGCGAGCGAAGAAGGGCCCGCCAGAGAGTCGCGTGCCCGTTCCCCCAGGAAGAGCTGACGGTCAGCCCGAATATGACGATCTTCTTTTTCGCCTTCACAACCACTCGCCGTTTTGCGTGTGGTGCAAAAGGTGGTCCTGAGTAGGTGTCAGGTATCAGGTCTTAGGTCTCAGGGCTGCGCTCGGCGGAACATCAAGGCCTGAGACCTGAGACCTGACACCTAACACCTATCCCCGGGCTAATCCACCGGAATGGTGAACCGGAAGGCGGCGCCGCCGCCGGGGGCGGTCTCGGCCCAGACCTTGCCGCCGTGGGCTTCGATGATGCCGCGGACGATGGCCAGGCCGAGACCGGCGCCCATGTGGGCGGTCTTCTTGGCCTGCCAGTAGGGGGTGAAGACCTGGCGCAGGTCGGCCTCGGGGATGCCCGGGCCGCTGTCGCGGACGTCGAACTGCACCATCCGGTTCACCGCCGACGCTTCCACCGTGATGGTGCCCCGCTCCGGCGTGAACTTCAGCGCGTTGCCGATCAGGTTGCCGAAGACCTGCACCAGGCGATCGTGATCGGCGCAGATCTGCGGGAGCTCGCCGTTGATGCGGCAGACGATCTTCTGCTGCTTCTGCTGCGCGAGCGGCTCGTGCGAGGCGCACGATTCCTCGACCACCGAGGCGGCATCGATGTACGCGCGCTCCACGGAGAAGCGGCCCGACTCGAGGCGTGCCACGTCCAGGAGGTCCTGGATGAGACGCTCCATCTGCCGCGCGGCCAGCCGGATCGTGGCGACCAGCTCCGGCTGGTCTTCGGGACGTGCGTTCGCGAGGAGGTCGGCGCTGAGAGCGACCTTCGTGAGCGGATTGCGGAGGTCGTGCGAGACGATGCCGAGCGTCTCGTCGCGGACGCGCACCGCCGCCTCCGCCTTGACCTTCGCCTCCCGCTCCTCTTCCATCAACCGCACCCGGCGCAGCGCCAGCGAGGTCAGATCGCCGAGCGTTCGGGCACGGATGGCATCGCTGTCGCGGAACCGCCGGCCGGACGTGACGCTGTTGAGCAGTACCAGCGCGCCCAGCTCTTCGTTCTCGGCCGAGAGCGGCGTCACCAGCACCTCACACTGCGCGCAGGTGTCGATGAGGTAGGGGGCCATGTTGCGCCCGAAGCCGGTCATGTCGGCCAGGATCACCGGCTCGCGGCCGCGCGCGATCTCGTCCGTCATCGAGCCGGGGAATGGCACGCGCAGGCCCTGCGGGGGCGCGCCACGGCCGGCGGCGGCGACGACCTCCACCATCTTATGGCCACCGAGATTCACCACCCGCTCCACATAAACCCCGTCGGCGCGTGTGACGTGCGTGGCCCGGTTGGTGATCTCGTACAGCACGTCCGTCATCTCCACGGCTCCGGTGAGCGCGCTGGCCAGATGGCGGAACGCCGATTCCTCTTCGGCCCGGCGCTCGATCTGTGCGCGTGCCGCCTCGGCATCATCGAGCGAGGCCTGCAACTGTTCCTCCGCCCGCTTGCGCTGGGTCACGTCGCGCGCGAAACCCGTAAAGATGGTGTGGCCGTCGCTCGTCCATTCGCCGAACGAGATCTCGCACGGAAACTCGTGTCCGGCCTTGTGCACGGCCGGCAGCTCGACGCCCGTCCAGGGGATGTGGCGCTGCCGGGTCTGGAGAAAGCGCTCGATGCCTCGATTGTGTGCAGCGCGCAACCGCTCCGGAATGATGATCTCCAGCGGTTGACCGATGATCTCCTCGGGCGTGTAGCCGAAGACCCGCTCGACGGCGCGGTTGCAGAAGAGGATATGGCTGCTCTCGTCGATGGTGAAGATCGCGTCCTGGGCCGCTTCCGTGACGACGCGATGCCGCTGTTCGCTCTCCCGCAGCGCCTGATGCGTGCGGCGGCGCTCCATATAATCGCCGATCTGGGCCCCGATCACGGTCATGATCGGCAGCATGGCCTGCTCGAGCTCGCGCTCCTCGGGGCTGAAGAACTCCATCGCCCCCACCACGTGCCCTTCCACGGTGATGGGAAAGGCGAAGGCGGACTGCATGCCGGCAGCGGCGGCCAGCTCGGAGCGCGGATACGCTGCACTTTCGCCGAACTTCGGCACCCACACGGCCTGTCC
Source organism: Acidobacteriota bacterium (assembly GCA_034665665.1). Taxonomy (GTDB): domain Bacteria; phylum Acidobacteriota; class Thermoanaerobaculia; order Gp7-AA8; family Gp7-AA8; genus DASWOB01. Next base: position 420 of record JAXDJK010000327.1, on the reverse strand, counting down.
GGTTTGCCAGACCCGTCCGATCATCCCCTCGCCGGGGCGCAGGGATTGACGGTCGCAGAGAGGGCGGGCGGTGTCCGCGGCCACGGAGGGCGCGTACCAGACGTCGACGCAGTGGACACGGTCGTTGCGTACCTCCCACAGACCGCCCAGCTCCCACCCGAGGTTCTCGCAGACGGTCTTCATGACCGCACGGGCTGTCTCTTCGAAGGGATGGTCCTCGCTGAGCAGATTGGTAAGGACCAGCTGCGCTGCCAGGCGCTGTTCGGTGGCGTAGCGCTCGGTGATGTCGCGGCAGATCTTCGAGAAGCCGGTGACCCGGTCGCCGTCGCGGATCGGCTCGCTGACGCCATCCACGAAGACCCGGCGACCGTCCTTACGCAAATGCCAGCGGGTATCTTCGCCCCGCCCGGTCTCCCGGGC
>JAXDJK010000326.1:0-5603 GCA_034665665.1 Acidobacteriota bacterium | reverse complement strand
CGATGGCGGCCTGGAGCTCGGTCAGGCGGTAGTTCATGCCGACGATGTTCACCAGGTCGGGGTCAGACCAGTCGTCCTGGGCGGCGCCTTCACCGTGATTGCGGATCAGGCGAGCCTTTCGGGCGATCCGGGGATCGTCGGTGACGACCACGCCGCCTTCGCCGCAGGTGATGCTCTTCGTTTCGGTGAGGGAGTAGATCCCCACATCGCCGATGCCGCCGACCTCGCGGCCGTGGTAGCGGGCGCCGGCGGATTGCGCGCAATCTTCAATGATGCGGAGGTCGTGCTCGCGGGCAAGTGCTTGCAGGGCATCAAGATCGGCGGGGCTGCCGCCGAGGTGCACGGCGACGATGGCGCGGGTGCGGGGGGTGATCTTCGACGCCGCATCGACGGGGTCAATGCAGAACGTATCAGGCTTCACCTCCACGAACACCACCTCGCAGCCGAAGGGCACGAACGCCGTGGCCGAGGCGTGGAACGACATGCAGGGAACCAGCACCTCATCGCCGGGGCCGAGATCGAGCGCACCGGCGGCCATCACCAGGGCCGACGTGGCCGAGTTACAAGCCACCGCGTAGCGGACGCCGGCCCGGGCGGCGAACATCGCCTCCAACTGACGGACGTAGCGGCCGCCGAGGAAGAGCGACTGGGACGGGTCTGACCCCAGGACTTCAGCGGACGGCATCTCGCAGAGCACCCGCGCGTCGTGCTGCTGCACCCCGGCCCGGAAGCCTGACCAGACGCAGCTCTCGAACGCATCGAGCAGCAGCTCGCGCTCCCGGCCGCCGATGCTGCAGTTCGGCGCGAAGGGGCGGGTGCGCACCGGCTGGTGCACCGTCACGCCGTCAGCTGGGGAAGAAGGCAATCATCCTCCAAGGGGGTCAGACCCCTAACGAATGAGTCGCAATGATGGCGCTCGCGGAAGGGTCGGAGCTCGCGGCAGGACGCCCCTACATAGTTGAAGTAGAAAATCCGGCGCGGCCAGGGCGAGACGTTGGGGGCAGACCCGTGGATGGTCAGGCAGTCGAAGAAGACCGTCGTCCCGGGCGGGCCCATGAGCGGCACGATCCCGTTCGCCGCCGCGGCCTCCTCGATGACCGACGCATCGATCGGCACTTCCACGGCATCCGGCACCACGATGTGACCCCGAGTGTGCGAGCGAGGGATCATCATCAACGGCCCGTTGCACGCGTTCACGTCGTCGAGGAACACCCCGACCACGGTTGCCCGCGGCGTGCGCATCCCATCCTGGCGGTACCACTGATTGAAGTCCTGATGCCACGCCCAGCCTGCGCCGACGAAGCCCGTCTTCGTATTCAGGCGCGACTGGAACACGTGCGCCGCCTCGCCCAGCGACTGCTCCACGGGATGCAGCAGGCGAGGATGCCGCGCCAGGCGTGCGAACACGTCATCCTCCAAGTGCGCGCCGAAGACCATCCGCACGATCGGTGCGTCGTCTTCATCGATCACATTCGGGCCGGTGCGCAGCACCAGCGCGTCCGCCGCCGCGCGGAGCGTGGCCATCTCCTCCGCCGTGAACAGCGACGGAACGGCGAGGAAGCCCTCCTCGGCGAGTGTGGTGCGTTGCGATTCGGTGAGTTTCACGGGTGCTCCGGAAGCGGCAGGTGCTCCTGCAGCCAGCCCACGACCTCGCCGTCGCGCTCCAGCGGCGGCTGGAGCGCGGCGAGAAAACCATGATCGTGGAAGTAACGGTTGTAGTGGACGTGCACCAGCTCGTCGAGCCGCGCGCTGCGCAGCGGTTCCGCGAGGAGCGGCCGGCCCACCAATGGATAATTGTAACGACCGTCAAGGACTTCCACGCGATCCCAGTACCGTGCCAGGGTGGCCGCGAGCGACAGCTGATCGAGGTAATGCAGGTCGCCTCCGGCCGGACGATGCCCGGCTTTCGCCAACGTCAGGAAGTCGCGCTGCCACTGGCCGAAGACGCCGGCCGACCGGCGCGCCGCCACCAGGCCCGAGTTCGCGTACGCGCGGATGCGCACCCGATCGCACGACGTCTCCACGAACGGCCGCGCCTCAACCCCGCACAGCTCGTACATGCGCAGCCAGTACTCATCGCCGCGATCGCCCTCACCGGCGGAGCTGAGCCGGCGATGGCGCGTGCGCCAATGCTCCTCGTCCTCCGGCTCCTGCCATCGATGAAAATCCACGGGACGGACAGCCACGTCGATTCCTTCCGGCAACGCGAGCGCCGAGGGCTCCGACAGCACCACCGTATCGGAGTCGACGAAGACCACCACGTCCTCGTTCGCCAGTTCCTCGGCACGCGCGGCGGCGAAGATCTTGTTGCCGACGCCGTACTCGTCAAAGTCGACGTTCAGGATCTCCTCGTGATGCTGCACCGCGTACTGCGCGAAGACCGTCCGCGTGGCCTCACCGATCCCGCGGCCCGCACGGGGGGAGAACGTGTGAATGGCCGCGTCGCGATACGCGCCGCCGAAGCGGCGGATCGAGCGCACCAGCAGCCGTGCCTTCTGCTCCAGCGCGCCGCTCTCGACGCAGGCCACGAACGCGAGCGAGGTCATGCCTCCACCCATCCCTCCGGTACGTGGGCGCGCGGCATCGCCGCGAGTCCCGTACCGGGCGTGAAGTTGCGTATCTCGATGCCACGCTTCGCCGCCTCGTTGCAGAAGCGCTCCCAGCCGTTGCAGACGCGGCGGTACTGCTCGTCCGAGCGGGCAAAGCCGCTGAAGTGTGACCCCGCGCCCGCCGCGTGCGCCCCATTTGCCGGGTGCATGTCCAGGCCGACGTACGCCAGCTTCCGGAACGCCCGGCGTGGCGCCACCTTCCCGGAGTGATGCAGCGCAGCGTCGCCCGGCCACGCATTCGCCAGCCAGTTGCCGATCACCATGGCCGTGCTGCCGCCCTTATAGCCTTGGCGGGCGTCATCACTCCAACCGGCGACGCCATGTTCCTCGTCTACCTCGTGGACGTACGACTCTGCTTCCACATCTGGTGTATCTGTCGATGTGACCCGCCACGCCGCCGTCTCGCGCCAGAGCCGGGGCAGCTCTGGCACCCGTGCCGCCAGACCGACTGCCAGATCCATCGCCGCCAGGCAGGTGAACCGAACCGCGTTCCGCGTACAGGCCACAGACACCGGCGCGCCGTTCAGGCCAACGACCGCTCCGGCCGCGCTCAGGTCTGCCCACGCACGTGGGGTCAGACCCTCGAGAGACGGACCGGAGCAGACCACCACGGCGGTATCGGCATCGATGAGCATCAGGCGGACATTCCGAGATCGAACACTTCAGTTTGGAGCTCGGCGAGGAAGTTGACGTGTAGGCGGGGCCAAGGGGTCTGACCCCGGGGTGTGACCCCGTGCAGCGAATGCGGGGAGTGGATGAAAAAGACCAGCCGGTTGGCGGCGTAGGGGATGCGTTTGACGGGTTGGACGAGCGACGGATCGACCCAGCGGCGCTTGTCGTAACGGTGCTCTGACCCCAGGAAGCGGTACAGCTCCAGGTCGCCGCCCTCGGCGTCATCGCCGGGGAGGCGGCAGTAGAGGAGGCCGGCGAACAGGGCTACCTGGCGATCGACGTGGCAGGGGGCGGAGCTGGAGAGCGATGTCACCGGCGAGCCCCAGCAGAGCTGGGCATCGAGCGCCACGTCGGCGAAGGGGTCTGACCCCCGTACGCTCGTGCGGGCGGTGTCGAGCGTGAAACCGAGGCGTGATTCCAGTGCCGGGTGCAGCTCGCGAATGGCATCGCCGAAGATGGCCATCACCTCGGCGAAGAACGCCTGCGAGGTGTGCAGCCCGACGAACTCCTTCCACGACTGGGCGATGCGTGGGTCTTCGATGATGCGGGCGCTGCCGAGGCGATAGGCCGTGTTGTTCTCCAGCGGCCGCCCGTCCATCACCACCTCACCCGAGGGGAAGGCCGCGGCCAGGCGCGCGTACAGCTCCGCGTCCAGCGCCTCGTCGATCACGACGTGCGGGAACGGCGTGCGGACCACATCCGCGCGCGTGACCTTGTGCAGGATGCTCTTCATGGACTCGCGCTCGCGTGCCGTTCCTCCGCCGCCTCGCGGGCGCGGACCAGTGGCAGCACCTCATCGTGGAAGATCGTCATCTCCTCCATGTCCGGCCAGCCCATGAACAGGAACTGCGTGATGCCGGCCGCACGGAACTCGAACAGCGCGTCGGTCACATCCTCGGGCGACCCGACGATGGCCATGGCCGGCGCCCCGAGGAACGGCACCGCGCCGGCCCAGAGATAGTCGGTCAGCCACTGCGAATCGTTCTTCGCGGCCAGGGCATACGTCGACGTGAACGCCACCGAGTCCGAGCGCTTCGCGAACTCCTCGTGGGTACGGCGCGGGCGTCCGCCCACTTCCTCCAGCAGCAACTCCGTCGCGGCGAGCGCCTCGTGGCGCGTCGGCCGGACGATCAGCGACACCAGCAGGCCCACCTCGATGCCGCCACCGATCAGCTCCGGCGTGCGCTGGCGCAGATTGTCCGGCGTGTCGGGGAGGCGCCACAGACAGTCCGCGTGCTTGAGCGCCAGCTGCTCCGCGCGGCCCGAGCCGCCGCCGAGGAAAATCTCCGGCGTGGTGCGATCCGGCGCCACGAACGGCACATTCAGCTTCCCCTTTTCCACGCGGTAGTACTTGCCCTCGAAGTCCACCTCCGCCTCGCGGCGCCAGAAGGCATTGCACACCGTCAGGAACTCATCGGTCCGGTCATAGCGCTCATCGTGCGCCAGGAAATCGCCGTAATAGCGCTGCTCCTCCGGCGTATGTCCGGCCACGACATTGAGGCAAATCCGGCCGTTCGTCAGCGTCGATACCGTATTCACCTGCTGCACGAACGCGGCGGGGGAGAACACGCCCGAGCGCACCGCCACCATGAACTTGATTCGCGTGGTCAGCACGCCCACCGCGGCGGCCAGCACGATCGGATCCGGCCGGTGAAAGCCGAAGGCCGTCAGCACCGACTCGATCTCGCAATCCTCCGCGTGGCGGCAGAAGCGCACCAGCGTATCCAACTCCGGCACGCCGACGGCTGCGCGCGCCTTCGCGCCGCGGTACTTTTCGCCGGCGGACGACATGCTCCAGTGGAACCGCATCGGCGTGTTCATAGCGGACCTGCCGTGCGGGCGCGGAGGGTGCGCCGCGCATACGCGTAGCACCACTCCGGAATGTGATGCAGCGGCGAGAGGCACATCAGCGCCACCGTCATCAGTGCCGCCGCGATCAGATCCGCGGTAGCTGGGCCGGCGAAGCCCGCCAGACGGGAGAGGAGAAACGAGGCCGAGATGCCGGCCAGGAGACTCGAGCCGCAGAAGAGCGGGATCGTGAACGTATTCTCGCGGCGATCGAGATAGATCAGCGTGCAGAACGTATAAAGACAGGCGTAAAAGAAGCCGATGGTCAACGTATTGACCGACAGCTCCGAGTAGCCATCCCGCAGCGCGCTCACGCCGCCCAGTGCCAGGATGGCCGGCACCGTCACCAGCAGCGATGCCGCCACCAGGATCTCCGTCACGAAATAGCGCCGCGTGACCTCCCGGTCATCCACCTTGCCGACGTACGTCATGCAGGGGAGGCGCATGCTGTAGCCGGTCAGATAGGCGGCCAGG
>JAXDJK010000325.1:0-5681 GCA_034665665.1 Acidobacteriota bacterium | reverse complement strand
GCGGGCAGCTCTTGGCGGCGCAGTTGATGGAGAAATGGATGCGCGGGTCGTGGAAGCCTTCGCGGATGCGGTCGTTCTCGACGTCGTTGAGCGACAGCTTCGTCCCGCCCACGGGTACGCGGTCCTTCTTGAAGACGTTCAGCCGGATCAGCGGGTCGGTGGAGAGATCGCGGATCGACTCCACCGGGTAGCTCTCCACGATCGTGGCCACGGTGTTGACGTTGTAAACGTTGATCCAGTGCGCCAGCTGCGACTTCCTGTCGAGCGCCGCGACGTTGACCTTACCAAGCTGATGACGGACGGCCTGCAGCGCCGCCGCATCGTGGGCCTTCAGCGCCTTGTAGTCGAAGCCGTACGCCGGATTGTAGTACGCGCCGAGGATGCGGTTCCACTGCCCGAGGTCGCTCGCGGCAAGGACCGACGTAGCCATGAGCAGCGCAACAGCGAGTCGTTTCATCGGTGGGGAGAACGGGAGATTGCGCGAAGAAGTTCCTCCGTGCCTGTGGCTGTACGAAAGCTGTGGCTCGGGCCACAGCACTCCAAACGCTTCGCGTATGGCCGCCCACATTTTCGCCTGAATGGTGGCCGACATACGCGAAGCGTTTGGACTGCGGCGGCCCGAGCCGCCGCTTTTGCATAGCCACGGGCGCTGCGCGTGTCAGTTACCGCCCGGCGCTGTTCAGCCAGCGGCCGATGCGCTCGATGCCGGCGGTGATCTGGTCGACCGAGTTGGCGTACGAGATCCGGACGAAGCCTTCGCCGCGCTTGCCGAAGGCTACGCCGGGAATCACCAGCACGGCGGCGTCGGTGGCGACGGTCTTGGCCCACTCCTCGGTGCCGCAGGAGGGGACGGGGACGAAGGCGTAGAAGGCGCCGGCGGGCGGGGGGATGGGGGTATCGAGCTCGTGCTCGATGGCGTAGAGCGCGGCTTCGCGCTGGGTCGTGAACTGCGCGCGCATCCCGGCCAGCCAGGAGGCGTTCCACTCGGCGTCGTCGAAGATCAGCTCGGCCAGCGCCTGCGAGAACACCGACGCGCAGGTGGCGATGTACTGGTGTGCGGTGATGATCGGCTGTATGACCGCGGCGCGCGCGTGAATCCAGCCGAGGCGCAGGCCGGTCATGGAGTGGCTCTTCGACAGGCCGTTGAGCACGATCACGTTCGGCCCCATGCCGAGCATCGACGGCGGCGGCGCCTCGTACCAGATCTCGCGGTACACCTCGTCGCTCACCACCAGCACCCCGCTATCGGCGATCTGCCGCAACGTGGCCTCGTCGATCACCGAGCCGAGCGGATTCGACGGCGTGTTGACCACGAGCAGCTTCGTGCGCGGGGTGATCTTCGCCAGGAGTGCGGTCACGTCGACCTGCCAGTCCGGCGGCTCCAGCGCGTAGCTTACCGGTGTGGCGCCGCACACCCGCGCCACGGTGGCGTAGGAGAGGAAGCCGGGATCGGGGAGCAGCACCTCGTCGCCCGGGTTCACGTACGCGGTGAAGATGGCGAAGAGCGCTTCCTGCGTGCCGGCAGTGACGCAGACTTCCGTGCGCGGGTCGTAGTCCGTGCCGGCGCACAGCTTCGTCCGTAGCGAGAGCGTGCCGGCATTCGGTGAGTAATGCCACGACGTGCCGGCGGCGCGGAGGGCCAGCTCGCGGAAGTGCTCGTCCGGCTCGACGTTCGGTTCGCCAATGCCGAGGTTCACCGAGAGCGGTGTCGCCAGCGCATTGATCTGGCGGATCAGCGAGATCCCGATGCCGGAGAGGCGGTCGGCGGCGTTCATGGCCAGGCTCAGCGCAGCGCTTCTTCCAGAGCCGTGGCCGAATCGGTCTTGTCGTCGCGGTACTTGACGATCATCGGCGTGGCCACGTGCAGGCCGTGCTGCTCGGCAAAGGAACCTTTCATCGGGCGCGAGCCGGGGATGACCACCGCGCCGTACGGGATCTCCAGGGGCCGGTCGGCGGTGCGGCGATAGATCTGGCCGCGCACCGTGTCGTAGACGGGCGTGGAACCGGTCAGGACGACGCCGGCGCCGATGACGGCCCGGGTGCGCACGATCGTCCCTTCGTAGATGCCGCAGTTGCCGCCGACGATCACGTCGTCCTCGATCACCACCGGCACCTGGCCGACCGGTTCAAGGACGCCGCCGATCTGGGCGGCGGCCGAGAGGTGCACGCGCTTGCCGATCTGTGCGCACGAGCCGACCAGCGCATGCGAATCGATCATGGTCTCTTCATCGACGTAGGCGCCGACGTTCACGAAGGCCGGCGGCATCATCACCACGCCCTTGGCGATGAAGGCGCCGCGGCGGATGGAGGAGCCGCCCGGCACGATGCGCACGCCGTCCACCAACTTGAAGCGGCGCGCCGGGATGGTGTCTTTGTCGATGAACGACAGCGCACCGGAGGCGAACTCGGAGAGGATGCCGAATCGGAACGCGGCCAGGATCCCTTCCTTCACCCAGGTGAGCGCCTGCCAGACGCCGTCCTCATCACGCGAGGCGGCGCGGACGGTGCCCTTTTCGAGCTCGCTGAGGAAGAGGCCGATAGTCTTCACCGCCTCCATCCGATCGGTGGTGGGAGTCAGGCTTTTGACGCGTTCTTCAATAGTCAGCATGGGTGGTCAGCACGGCTCACGGCTCGATGAGCTGGCACTCCCGCAGGATGGCCTGCAGCCGCTCGCAGTTCGCTTCGGTCATCGGCGCGAGCGGCGGCCGCACCGTATCACTTTCGAGCACGCCCATCATCCGCAGCGCGGCTTTGGCCGGCCCCGGATTCGACTCGATGAAGTTGCCGGTCAGGAGCGGGAGCAGACGGTTGTGAATGGCCACGTCGCGGCCGTCGACCATCTGGCGCATGAGCCGCGGCACTTCGTTGCTGGCCACGGAGACGACGCCGTCGGCGCCGACGGCCAGGAGCGGCAGGGTCCAGGCGTCGTCGCCGCTCAGCACGAGGAAGCCCTTGGCGCGGTCGCGCAGGATCGACAGGATCTGCTCCATGTTCGCCGACGCTTCCTTCACGCCGATGATGTTCGGGATCTCGCGCGCCATCCGCAGCGTGGTCTCGGCGGTCATGTTCAGCCCCGTGCGGCCGGGGACGTTGTACATGATCATCGGGAAGCCGCTCTTGCGCTTCTCGATGGCTTCGGCCTGCGCGCCGAAATGGCGAAGGAGGCCGTCGGGCGTGGGCTTGTTGTAGTACGGGGTGATGGTGAGGATGCCGTCGGCGCCGAGGTCCAGCGCTTCGTTCGCCAACTGCACGGCTTTGATCGTGGAGTTGCTGCCGGCGCCGGCCAGCACGGGTACGCGGCCTTTGGCCGTCCGCACGGTGAGCTCGACCACGCGGCGGTGCTCTGCCGGCGTGAGCGTGGGATTCTCGCCGGTGGTGCCGCAGGGGACGAGGAAGTTCACCCCTTCGGTGATCTGCCAATCGACGAACTTTGCGAGCGCCGCTTCGTCCAGCGCGCCGGCGGGGGTGAAGGGGGTGATCAGGGCGGTACCGACACCACGAAACATCGTGAACCTCACTCCATCAGTTGATCGAAGCGGATGACGCCGCGGCGTCCATGCACGCGCTCGGCGGCGAAGACGGCGCCGCGGGCGAACCCTTCGCGGCCGCGGGCGCGGTGGGAGATTTCGACCACGTCGTCGGGCGAGTCGAAGTAGGCGGTATGCAGGCCGAACTCGGCGCCGACACGGGATGCGGCGATCGGCGGGTCGAGCTTACCGCCGCTGCCGTCGCGCACTTCCGCCGCGATCTTGAGCGCGGTGCCGCTCGGCGCATCCTTCTTTTGGGCGTGGTGGCGCTCTTCCATGCCTGCCGCGTATTGCGGGAATCGTGCGAAGAGCTCCCCGGCGCGGCGGGCCAGGGCGAACATGACGTTCGCGCCGGGGGAGAAGTTGGATGCGTAGACGCAGCCGATGCGCGCCTGTTCGATACGCCGGCGGACTTCGTCGAGGCGGTCGTTCCAGCCGGTGGTGCCGATCACGAGATCGATGCGGTTGTCGCAAGCGATGCTGAGGGCGTGATCGAGCGCGGCAGCGTGCGAGAAGTCGATCAGCACCTCGGCGCCGGCCAGGTCGTCGTTGCGGTCGACGTCGAAGATCGCCACCACCTCGTGGCCAGCCCCGCGCGCGACGCGCTCGATGGTCTGGCCCATCTTCCCGTAGCCGTGGAGGGCGAGCTTCATACCGCCACCGGTACTTCGAAGAGCGAGCGATGGATCGATTTCACGGCCCGATCGGCGTCGGCGTCGTCCACCACGATGCTCAGGTTGAGGCCGGATGTGCCGAGGGAGAACATCGACATCGGTACGCCGTCCATGGCCTCGAAGATCCGGGCGCCGACGTCGGAGTGCTTCATCAGGTTGCGACCGACCACCGCCACGATGCACTGGTTCTGGCGGACTTCCACCTCGGCGATCGATTTGAGGCGGAGCTTCAGCGCGTCGAGGTTGTGCGTGTCGTCGATGGTCACGGACACCGACACTTCCGAAGTCGTGATCAGGTCGACCGCGATTTGCAGCTCCTCGAAGGCGGCGAAGAGCCGCGCCAGGAAGCCGCTCGCACCGAGCATCTCGCTCGAGGTCATGTGCACCACGGTGATGCCTTTCTTCAGCGCGATGGCACGCGGGCCGGCGTCACGCGCGTCGCCCTGCTCGGTGACCAGCGTGCCGGGCGAGGAGACGTTGTGCGTGTTGAGCACGCGCACCGGGATCTTCTGCTCGACGGCCGGAGCGATGGTCTTGGGGTGCAGCACTTTCGCGCCGAACCACGCCAGCTCGGCCGCTTCCACGTACGAGATGCGGTCGATGACGCGGGCGCCGGGGATGAGGCGGGGGTCGCAGGTCATCATGCCGTCGACGTCGGTCCAGATCTGGATCTCCTCCGCACCGATGGCGGCGCCGACGATGGCCGCGCTGTAATCCGAGCCGCCGCGCCCGAGGGTCGTGGTAGCGCCGTCCGGTTTCGAGCGGCCGATGAAGCCCCCCATCACCGGGATGAGGTTGCGCTCCAGCAGCGGAAGGAGCGCGCGATGCGCGGCCTGGCGCGTGTCGTCCATGAGCGGACAGGCTTCGCCGAAGTGGCCGTCGGTGATGACTACCTCCTCGGAATCGACATGCTCCCCTTCCAGCCCGCGCATCTTCATCGAGTAGGCGAAGAGGACGGACGAGAGCTTCTCTCCGATGGCCGTGACTTTGTCCTTGCCGCGCGGCGTGATCTCGCCGAGGAGGGCGATGCCTTTGAGGATGGTGTGGATCTGCTCGATCTGCCGGTCGAGGCGTTTGAGGAACGCTTCGAGGAAGTCGGCCTTCTGCTGGACGAGCTGCAGGGCCACGTCTTCGTGGCGCTGCCGGATGCCGGCCACGATCTCGTTGACGCGCTCGATGTTGCACTGGCGCGCGGCCTCAGTGGCGGCCACGAGGTCGTTGGTGACGCCCGCCAGCGCGGAGACCACGACGATCGGCTTCCGGTGGCGCCGCTCGGCGACGATGTCGATGGCGTTCGACACCCGGTTCGCGTCGCCGACGGAGGTTCCGCCGAACTTGATGACGATCATACGGCCGTGCTCCCCTGCAAGATCGTTGCATTCTATCGGGAGCACGGCCACGGTGGGTGTTCCCAAAGCGTGCGAGGACTACGCGAAGCGTTTGGAGTGCGGCGCTTTCCCGCCGCTTTTGTACAGCCACA
>JAXDJK010000324.1:0-4917 GCA_034665665.1 Acidobacteriota bacterium | reverse complement strand
TGCTCGTTGGTCGAGACGCGGCGTAGCCGATGATGTGCGCGGTCATGGGTGTAACTGTAGCGGTTAGGCCACCTAAGCGGGACAGTTTTGCGGGCGGTGTATATGCGAATCTGAGAGTTCAGTGTCTATATGGGATTTTTCGCGGCGGGGGAGCGGACGGTAGGTGTCGCGGTGGGGGACCGGCTTACGCGGCACACCGCCGGCACTGGTCGGGCGGGCGACTTGAGCTGGCTAGGCTTTGCGAGTGAAGGAACTAACGACTGACCGCCTCTTGCTCCGGCGTTTCACTTCCGATGACTCGGACTTCATCTTTGACATGTACTCCCGGTGGGAGGTGCAGTGCTTTATCGGGTTGACGCCGCGGTTAATGACTGAACGTGCCGAAGCGGAGGAACGCACCGCCCGATACGCGGCGTTCGAGCACCCTGTGCATGGGTTGTGGGCGATCACCGACAAGTCAACCGGTCAGCGCTTCGGCGTGCTGCTTCTCAAACCACTGCCTGCGTCGGGGCCGGAGACACCCTTGGGCCCGTCCGGCGAGATTGAGATCGGCTGGCATCTTCATCCCGATTCGTGGGGTCAGGGTTATGCGAGTGAAGCGGCGGAGGCCGTTCTCGCTCATGCGTTCGCGACGGGACTCGAGCGGGTCCTTGCAGTGACCAACAGGAACAATGTCGCATCGCAGGCTGTCGCGCGCCGTATTGGCATGTCCCACATGGGAACCACGTTGGACTTCTACAACACCGAGTGTGAGCTGTTCAGTATCGAGCGAGAGTAATAGCAGCAAAATTTGTCGAAGTTCTCCCGATGGCATCTCCAGATTCGAGTAACACGGGAGCCGTCCGGTCAAGGATGGTCGAACGCACAGAGCGGGACGCGCCGCAGCCGCGGGCAACGACCGCCACGGCGGAAGGCCCGCAAAGTCGATGACGCTGCCGCTGCCATGGCTGAGGAACTCAAAGGCAAAAGAATCAACGCCTACGACATCGGCAAGATACTCGGCGTCTCCCGCGCCACGGTCCGCCCATGGCGCGACGGAACAAGCCGGACTTCGGAAAGTATCGTGAGGTCCGGGCTTGTGGCCCCAAGCGGTGCCGCTCCCGGCCCTGCGGGGGGCACTACCAGCGCTCTACCTCACCGCTAGGCTCTATGCCTACGAGATGATTGGGGGAACATGGGAGTCTCTGACGACGGCCCTTCGGCAGTGGAGCCGAGGCTTCGCCGCTACCCGGCGTTTGTCAGGTTCTGGCTGGCCTCGACGGTGTCCGATTTCGGCACCTATATAACCACCTTGGCTTTGTCTGTTCTGATTTTGGTGACGATGAACGGCACACCCTTGGACCAGGGCCTGGTCAATGCTGCGAGGTGGACCCCGTATCTACTTTTCGGGCTGGTTGCCGGAGTCTGGATTGACCGGTTCCCCCGCCGAACGGTGCTCATCGGCGGAGACCTCGGCCGTGGCCTGATCCTCGCGGGCGTGTGCGTGACGGCAGCGACGGGGACTCTCTCGGTTCCGGCTTTGATGATCCTGATGTTCGCCTTTGGAACCCTCGCGCTGACCAGTGACGCCGCGTATCAGAGCTTCCTCCCCCAACTGGTCCCCAGGTCCCTACTGACTCAGGCGAACGCCCGACTCCAGCAAAGCGATACCGTGGCCCAAACGACGGGAAGCGCCGTAGCCGGTGGTCTGGTCGCATTGGTGACAGCCCCTGTGGCTCTTCTTGTGGATGCCGTCTCGTACTTTTTCTCCGCAGCCGTGCTCTTTACCCTGGAACGGCCCTCCGGCCAGGCACCGGTTCGAAGCAAACAACGACTTCATCGAAAGGTCGCGGAGGGTCTGCGGTGGGTTTATGGCCATTCCCATCTGGCACCTTTGGCGTGGAGTACCCACCTATGGTTCATCGGTTCCGCCGTCCTCGGGGCTGTCTTGCCGACCGTGATTCTGAATGACCTTCGTTTGGGTGCCTTGGGGTTGGGCCTGGTGATGGGGTGTTCCGGAATCGGGGCGGTCGTCGGCACCACACTGTCCACCCGGCTGGGGCACCGATGGGGTACGGGCAACGCCATGGTTGCGGCGCGTCTGGCCCAACCCTTTGCTATCGCGTTGGTGGCGTTGGCGCCCCTCGCCGCCGGCGGGGCACGCACTGGAGAGATTCACGGTTCTCCGCTGCACTGGCCGGGAGAGTTGTGGGCTGCGTTTGTTCTGGCCGGCTTCGGGCAGCTGCTCTTCGGCATGGCCATGGGAGTCGAAGGGCCGCTGGAAATGGGCTACCAGCAGGCTGTGACGCCGGACAGACTCATTGCCCGTATGAGTGCCACGAGGCGTTCGGTGAACCGAGGAATGATCGTCATCGGAGCCCCCGTGGGCGGCGTCATAGCCACCGTCGCCGGTACCGATACGGCGCTCTGGGCGGCCGCCGCCTTCCTCCTGCTGGCCTCCCTCGTGCTTCTCTTCTCGAGGTTCAGAGACGCGCGGATCGAAGTCCAACAACTTTCCGACGAAGAAGCGCGCATTCCCTAGGCCGGTGACTATCCACTCCAGCGCCCGCCGGCCGATAGAAGACCGCAACAGCGCGCCGGCGCGGTTCTCTCCGCAAAACCATCGGTCACGCCAGGGTTGGGGTAATGAAGGAGTGCAGACGACTTCGGAGATTTCGTGCAGACGCCTTCTGAAAATGACAAAATTTGCGCGCCAGGGGAGCGGCCAGAAGGTGTTGCGGTTGGGGACCGGCTTGCGGACGCAAGCTCCGGATGTATGGCGCTAGTGAGTAGGGTTTAGCCGTGAGCGATTACGACGCCAGGCTCGTTGACCTGTACGACCAAGACAATCCGGATGGACCGGACCACGACTTCTATCGCTCGGTAGCTGACGAATACGAGGCGGAGTCCATACTCGACGTCGGGTGCGGGACTGGCATCCTGACAGCTACTTTCGCCCGGGAGGGACGCACTGTTGTTGGCATAGATCCGTCGGAGACGATGCTTGCTTTCGCGCGACGTCGGCAAGGAGCGGACACCGTGGACTGGATCCTCGGCGACAGCCGCGCCATTCCTCCCAGGCAATTCGATGTCGCCGTGCTGACCGGCAACGTCGTCCAGCACATCCTGGATCCGGAGTGGCAACGCACGTTGCGGGATCTCCGCGCTCATCTGCGCTCAGGTGGAGTGCTCGCCTTCGACAGCAGGAATCCCGTAGCCCGTGCATGGGAAACCTGGGGGTCGCAGGAATGCTCTCGCCGCGACACCCCGCATGGGCCGATCGTCGAGTGGGCAGACGTGTCCGAGCCCGACGATGGCGTCGTAACGGCCATGTTCCACAACCAGTTCCTGCGAACTGGTGAAAGCGTGACCGAGACGACGCGCTTCGCTTTCCGCCACGCTGACACCCTTGGACAGCAGCTCGCCGCAGCCGGCTTCGAGGTGGATGCCGTGTACGAGGACTGGGCTCGCACATCATTCACCCCTGACGCATCTTTCATGGTGTTCACCGCCCGCGCCCGCTGACGGATCCTCACCGAGCACCTCAGCGGAGGGCGAGAATTGCCCCGTGAGATCGCTGCCCGATGGTTGTCCGTGCGTGCGTCTCGACCACATCGAAGCCCGCGGTTACCAGCTCGTCGCAGAGATCACTTACCGGCCACTGGTATGCCGGGATGACCGCATGATCGAACTTTTCGACGACGTGACCATCGAAGAAGCCGATCAGCAGGGCGCCACCAGGGCTGAGTACTCTCCTGAACTCCAAGAGAGGAGTGCGGATCCTGCGTGGCTCATGGTGGATCAGTGAGTACCAAGCGAGCACTCCACCAACTGTCCCGGTGCGGACATCGAGGGCGTCGAGGCTGCCTGTCCGGAACGTAATGCCGGGATAGGCAACGCGGGCGTGCTCGATGAACTCGGGAACCAGATCCACTCCGAGTACAGGAATCCCAGCTTCACTGAGAAAGTTCGTCCATTGGCCCGGACCGCAGCCAGCATCGAGAACCGCACCCTCGATACCACCCGCCCAAGTCGCCACCAGTTGAAGATCTGAAGGGTGCACAGCACCCATTGAAGCAAAGCGATCGACGTATTCAACCGCCCTGCGCGAATACGCGTCGCTAACAACGTTGACCATGCGTTCGAGTCTAGGCAAGCTACGGACAGGTGCCCGGTAGCCGATCCGTCACCGTTCAGTAGGTCCCTTGCTACGCTGTCGCCATGACTCACACGTTGCTCGAGCTCGAACGTGCATTCCGCCTGTCTTGGAGTGCAGATACGACTTGTCTCGACGCCAAGAGCCTTGCGAAGTGGCACCCCGACAATGCGGCCCACGGCCAGTGCGGACCCACAGCACTCATCGTTCAAGACCTGCTCGGCGGTGATCTCCTCATCGCAGAAGTCAGCGGCGGCAACGAGGAGGACGAAGTCCATTACTGGAACCGGTTCCCCGGTGGCCTCGAGATAGACCTCACCCGAGAGCAATTCAGAAGCCACCGCATCATCGGGGATCCCCGCGTCGTCGTCCGACCACCAGAAGGACCACGAGCGTACGTCAGCGAATACCAACTGCTTCGCACAAGAGTGCTGTCCGCGCTGAACCTCTGATCCATTCGCGCATCTGTCTCGTGGAACGGCGCACTCCTGCGGGATGGTGGCGCCCGGGGCCCTGCAGTAACGCGGCTACGGCAGCGCCGCGGCGCGTGCCATCCTTGGAGCATGGCACGAACCTGGTTGTCGGTGACGGTGGAGCTGCTCGGTGGTCGTGGTGAGGAGTTGTGGCCTTGGCCCGGGCGCATCCTCGCGGTCGGCCCGTCGCACACCTTCATGGATCTCGCCGATGCCATCAACGATGCCTTCGCCCGATGGGACCGCTCACACCTGTCTCTGTTCACCCTGGCCGACGGCCGGGTCATCACTGACGAAGAGACGGGAGCA
>JAXDJK010000323.1:0-4014 GCA_034665665.1 Acidobacteriota bacterium | reverse complement strand
TCAGGAACACCCCGCGGCGGAGACGATCGGCGCGTTCGCGGAAGGGCGGCTGCGGCGCGCGGAGGTGGTGGCGCTGACGACGCATCTGGCCCGCTGCGCTGCCTGCCGCGAGGCGGTGGAGGCGGCGAACGAGGCCTTCGCGGCGGAGGCGCCGTCGCAGCCGGTGCGCATGCGGCCGTGGTGGATCGCTGCCGCTGCGGCCGCGGCGGTGATCGCGATCGTGGCGGTGCTGCTGCCGCTGCGCGACGGCGACGGGACGTCGCGGCTGGTGTCGCTGGTGCCGGCGGACCGGCGTCTGGTGGAGCCGCGGCTGACGGGCGGGTTCGGCTACGCGCCGTATCGCGGTCCGATGCGCGGCGGAACGCGCGATCCGCGGATGATGAAGTTGATGGGCGCTGCCGGCGACCTGGCCGAACGCGCGGACCGGGAGCGCTCGGCGGACGCACAGCATGTGGCCGGCGTGGCGCTGCTGCTGGCGGATGGCGGCGACGACGGGGTGACGCGCCTGCGCGAGGCCGCCGCGAAACGGCCGGATGACGCGGCGACGTGGAGCGATGTGGCAGCGGGGGAGTACGCGGAAGCGCTGCGCTCCGGCCGGCCCTCGCGCTTTCCGGTGGCGCTGGCGGCGGCGGATCGGGCGTTGCGCATCGACGCGAAGCATGCGGAGGCGTCGTTCAATCGCGCGCTGATCCTGGAGCGTCTCGGGTTGACACAGGAGGCGCGTGCGGCGTGGGAGCGGTATTTGGCTATCGACGGCGGCTCGCCGTGGGCGGCTGAGGCGCGGCAGCGTCTCGGGAAGCTTCCGCGGCAGACGAGCCAATCGCTCTTCCAGCACGAGCTGCCGCGGCTGGAGAGCGCGGCCGCGGCCGGGGATACGGCGACGGTCCGTGCCGTGGTCTCCGCGTATCCGCAGCAGAGCCGGGCCTGGGCGGAGGCGGAGTGGCCGGCGCAGTGGGCGGAGGCGCTGCGGCGCGGCGATCCGCCGGCGGCGGCGCGGGCGCTGGCGGCGGCGCGCGCGACGGGGGAGGTGCTGGCCTCCATCGCGGGGGAGTCGCTGGTGCGCGATGCGGTGGCGCGGATCGACGGCGATCCAGGCTTCGCCGATGCGTACCTCACGTATCGCGACGGGCGGAAGGCGTATGCGGCGGGGAAGCCGAAGGAGGCGGAGCCGCTGCTGCGCACCGCGGCGGAACGCTTCGCTGCCGCGCAAAGCCCGATGGGGTACGTGGCGCGCTACTACGCGGCCTCGGCGCGTTTCGACCGGAACGATCTTGCGGGCGCGCGCGGCGAGCTGGAGACGCTGCTGGGCGAGCTCGCGCGGCAGCCGCGATATGCGGCGGCGACGGCCCAGGTGGAGTGGGAGCTCGCTCTCTGCCACATGACCGCGGGAGACTGGAACGCGGCGCTGCCGCTGCTCTCGCGTGCGGAGTCGGCATTCGCGCGCCTCGGCGAGCGGAGCCACGCGGCGTTCGTGGGCACGCTGCTGGCCGATACGCTGGCCTCGCTGGGCCGTCCCGATGAATCGTGGACGGCGCGGGTGCGGTCGTTCGCGATCCTCAGCGAGGAAGGGCGGACCATGCGCCTGGCGGTGAGCCTCGGCGCGGCGTCGCGCATCGATCTGCGCGTCGGCCGGCTCGATGCCGCGCGGGCGTTGCTGCGGCTCGAACAAACGGCGGATCGCACGCTCGCGAACGATGCGCTGCTGGCCGACGCGCTGCTGCGCGAAGCGGTGCTGGCCGCGAAGGTGGGCGATGCGGCCGGTGCCGCGCATGCGGCGGAGGAAGCGTCCGCCGTGGCGGGACGCATCACCGATCCGGAGCTGCGGGCACGCGCGCTGGCGGACGTGGACTTTGCCGCGGGCGCCGTCGCGCTGGATGGTGATGCGGGGCGGGCGAAGATGCTGCTCACGCGGGCCATCGAGGCGTACCGCACGCGCGGGCTGCCGTTCTATCTGGCCGAATCGCTGCTTCTGCGTGGACGCGCGGCCAAGCGCCTCGGTGCGCCGGATGAGGCGGCACGCGATCTGGCGGCGGGCATCGAGGTCGTGGAGCAGTCGCCGATCGTGATGGCCGGTGCGGTGAGCGGGACGGGCGTGCACGATGCCGGCGATGCGCTGTTCGAGGATGCGATCGCGCTGGCGCTGGACCGCGGAGCGACGAACGAAGCGTTCGCGTACGCGGAGCGGGCCCGCGGCGGGGCCGTTGGTGCCGCGGAACTGGTGGGGCGGCTCGCGGGCAGCGGGGTAGTGGTGCTCGAAGCGATCGCGCTGCCGGAGGAAGTGATCGTCTTCACGGTGGACGGCGAACGGGTAGACGTGCACCGCACGAAGATCGCGCGGGAGGTCGTCGCGGCACTGGTGCAGAGCAACGCGGCCACGCGGCTCTACGACCTGCTGGTGCGTCCGAGCGAGGTGGTGCTGGCGCGGAATCGCGAGGTGGTGGTGATCGCCGATCCGCTGCTGGCGGGGATTCCGTTTGCCGCGCTCTACGACGGCGTGCGCAAGCGCTACGTGATCGAATCGACGGCCGTGGCCCGGGCCGAGCGTGCGAGCGTGCTGCGCGCCGACCGCATGGCTGCTCCGCGGCAGGTGCTGGCGGTGTCGTTGCCGACCGGCGATGACGTGGGGCTGGACGCGCTGCCGGACGGACTGGCGGAAGCGCGTGAGCTGCAGGGGCTCTATCCGCGGGTGACGGAGCTGACAGCGGAGCGGGCCACCTTCCCGGCCACGGTCGCGCTGGCGCGGCAGAGCGAGGTGGTGCACATCTCCGGGCACACGGAGCGGCAGCCGGGCAATGGCG
The DNA here is from genome assembly GCA_034665665.1 of Acidobacteriota bacterium. Classification (GTDB taxonomy): domain Bacteria; phylum Acidobacteriota; class Thermoanaerobaculia; order Gp7-AA8; family Gp7-AA8; genus DASWOB01. Next base: position 1,216 of record JAXDJK010000323.1, on the reverse strand, counting down.
ACGCGGCGCTGGTGTTCGCCGACGGTCCGGTGACCTGGTCCGCGGTCGCGTCTGCAGCATTACCGGATGTGCAGGTGGTGGTGCTTGCGGCGTGCGAGACGCTCCGCGCGCCCGCGGGCCGCGACGCACGCACGCTCAGCCTCGGCGCCGGCTTCCTGGCCGCGGGCGCGCGCGATGTGGTGGGGACGCTCACGCCGATCGCGGACGTCGACGCGCGGATGCTCTTCCACGACTTCCATCAGCACCTCGCGGCCGGGCTGGCACCCGTCGACGCGTTGCGCCAGGCGCAGCTGCACGCGATCGCGGCGGGGAGCACGTCCTGGCAGGCGGTGGCGCTGCTGACCACGCGCATCACAACAGCTGGATAAGGAGAGAGATCGAGATGGCCATCACGGTGCACTTCATCGGCGTATGTACTCACCTGCGGAAGAAAGATGTCCCGGGCCTCCCGGTGCCGCATCGCGTCTTCGTGGCGCACGCGCGGACGGCGCAGGATTTCGGCAGCGGAACGGTGCCCGCGCATGTGGCAACGCTGGAGATTCGTCCTCCCGGCGCGCCGGTGGAGACGTGGGACCTGACCGGTGTGCGTGTGCGTGTGGTCACGAGCGCGGGCGGCGCGGTGTCGTACGGCGGGAGCTGGGGCAAGTGCATGCCCTCGCTCTCCGGCCACGGCCGCGTGAAGTGCACGGTGGATCCGAACGTGGTCGTACGTGGCACCCCCGATCTTGCCGATGCGTACTTTGATGTTGCGGCCGGCACGTTCGAGGCGGTCTGCCACGGCGATGCAACCGGCGCGAAACTGACCATCGACGGCACCGCACCGCGGCTGCTCTTCAGCGGCCTCACGGACGAGTCACCCACCATGACCCGCGTGCTCGCCGACGGCACCGAGCTCCGCCTCGCCCACACCGAGCCCACCTGCACCGGCGACGACAATCACCACTTCTCGATGCACTACCTCGTCGGCGGGAAAGCGAAGATCCCCACCGGCAAGAAGACCCACGACGTAAAGTGCAAGTGCGAGCCCGACGGCGACATGGTCTCGCTCGGGCCGGGATGCTCGAACTCGGAGTATCCGTAGCGGGTTCGGCAAGGGACTCAAAAGGCTTGAACGCAGAACGCAGAGCGCAGAACGATGAATGAAGGAAGTGGTCCGGCGTCGCGCCGCCGGGTTCTTTTCTCAATTCATGGTTCTGCGCTCTGGGTTCTGGGTTCC
>JAXDJK010000322.1:0-2817 GCA_034665665.1 Acidobacteriota bacterium | reverse complement strand
GAGGAACTCCGAGGAACTCCGAGGAACCCGAGGAACTCGGGGAACTCCCAGCAGCCCGAACCATGCCGCCCTCTCCCCGCCTATAATTCCGTCCCATGTCCTCCGAGCCCCTTGGTCCCTATGTCATCGGTGAGCGTGTCGGCACGTCGGTCTGGCTTGCGGAGGACACGCGCAACGGCAAGCCGGTTGCGATCAAGCTCCTCACTAAGCAGTTGCCGAAAGACGGTGGCCGGCGCGAGACGCTGATCCGCGACGTGCGCGTTACCGCGGCGCTCTACCACGCCTCCCTCGTGACCATCCTCGAGATCGCCGCCGTCGGCGACAACCTGCTGATGGTCATGGAGCGCGTCGACGGGACCTCGCTGACGAAGCACATCGCCGGCAAGCCGCTCGAGCGCGCCGAAGTGTTCCGGCTCGCGTACCAGCTCGCCGAGGTCGTGAAGTACCTCCACGTCAAAACCATCCAGCACGGCAACATCAACGGCGACGCCGTCATGGTCACGCCGGCCGGCCAGGTCAAGCTCGGGGGCCTCAATTTCAGCAACCTCCTCCGGCGCGATACCGCATCCAGCGCGTTCCAGCAGAAAGGGAGCGACCTCCGCTCCGTCGGCTACCTCGCGCCCGAGCAGATCGCCGCGCAAACGGCCGATGAGCGAACCGACATCTTCTCCACCGGCGTGGTCATCTACGAGATGGCCACCGGCCGCCTGCCGTACAGCGGCGCCACCGCGGCCGACGTCGCGCGTTCCATCGTCGAAGGGCAGCCCGCCTCCCCGAAAGCGATCAACCCCGCGCTCGATCCGGCCACGATGCCGGTGCTGGCCGGCTGCCTGTTCAAAGACCCGTTCAAGCGCCTCCAAACCGTGAAGGCGCTCGTGGAACTGCTGGCGAAGACCGAGCCCGCCGCCGTGACCTTCGCCGAACAGTTCGAGAAGAAAGTCACCACCGGCACGTCCGCCGTCTCAACCCGGCCGCGGGCCATCCTGCTCGTGGCGGACCTCGCCAATTACGAGCTGATGGAGTTGGGCGAAGCGCAGAGGGCCTCCGCCCGGATGCAGCAGATCCTCGGCGAGTCCGTCTACCTCTTCGACGGGAAGGTCGTCGACCCCTTCGGCCGGCGCCTCGTGGCCGAGTTGCCGAGCGTCGAGAGCGCCCTCGAAGCGGCCCGCAAAGGGGAGTTCGATTTCGCACCCGGACAGGAAGGCGGCGACCTCTCCGTGCGCATGCTGCTGCACGCGGGCGAGCTCGAGATCCACGAAGGTGCGGCTGCCGGACCGGCGGTCGAGAAAGCGTACGGCGTCCTGGCCGAATTGCCGCCGAATACCCTCTTCGTCTCCGAGGAGTTCGTCAAAGAGGGGAGGGGCAACGTCCGCCTCCGCGATGCCGGAGCTCGCGCCGGCGTAAAGCTCTTCCAGATCGTGCCGCCCGAGCCCGCCCCGATCCTCATTGACTCGACCGAGCTCGACACCGGCGAGCAGGAAGCGTTGCTGGCCGAGCACGAAGAGCATTCCCATCCCGACGCGCCCCGCAAGCGGCCCATGCTGCCCATTGCCCTCGCGGCCATGCTCGTGGTGGTCGTGCTCACCGGGGTGGCCGTCATGTGGTCGCGCCGCAGCGCCGAAAGACCGTCCGACACGGCAGTGGCAGCCGCGCCGATTTCCGCGGCTGTGCCGACCGCCGCGGCGCCGCGGACCGTGCTGGTGGCCGCGTTCACGGTCGAGTCGGCCGATCCCGCGCTGGCCGAGCGCGCCAACGCCATCCGCCTCGGCGCGATCGAAGTACTGCGCAGCTTTCCCGAGCTGCGCGTCACCGACAACGCTGCCGCCGACGTGACCGCCTTCTCCGCCCGCCTCCGCGCCGGCGCCACCGGTCCCGAGCTCGTCCCGACCTCCGGCGCCAAAGCCGGCGCCCCTGCGCCCGCCCCCGACGTCGCCACCGGCATCGGCGCGCTCGTGCAGTGGATCACCGCGGAAGTGCGCATGCAGCCCCGTGCCGTCGCCCGTGCCGAAGCGCTGAACCCCTTCGCCGACGCACTGCTGGCGCGGTCGCTGAATGATCTGACGCGCACCGACACCTCGCTCCGTGCCGCGCTTGCGGCCGATCCGTCTTTCCTCCCGAGCCAGCTCCTGGCCATGCGCTTCTTCACCGCGCAGGGCAACAAGACCGAAGCCCTCGCGGCGGCGCGGCAGGTGGCGGCGCTCGATCCTGCGAACCTCGACGCCACGCGCACCGTGGCCCGGGCCAGCCTCATGGGCGGCGATCTCCGGCAGGCCTTCGCCATGTACAACCTCGTGCTCCGCCGCGAGCCCAAGGATGCCGAGGCGCTCAACATCGTCGCGCACTACGCCGCGTCGATCGAAGACACGCAGCGCTTCAACGCCACCATCCTCCGGCTCAAGGCCCTGCCGTCGTCGCACGTCACCGCGCATGAGCCGGATCTGCTGGCTGCGGCTGGCCGGCTCGATGCCGCCGTACAGCGCTACTACGCGATCGAGGAAACGGTCTCCGGCAACGCGTCACTGTCGCTGAAGATCGGCAGGCTGGCCGTCCTGCGCCACTCCCTCGACGTCGCCGCGGCCGAGTTGCAGAAGCTCGACCAGACCGACCCGCTGTACGGTGCGCCGATGCTGCGCGCGTACATCGCCGCCGAGAATCGCGATCGTCCGACGGCCGAGGCCGAGCTGAAGAAAGCGCTGAGCGCCTCCACGCCGGGAGACGACGCGTATACCTCGTCGGCGGAGATTTACGCCATCCTCAACGACTCTCGCGCCGTGATCGCCTCGCTCCAGAAAGCCATCGAGCGCAAAGAGCCAACCG
>JAXDJK010000321.1:0-5954 GCA_034665665.1 Acidobacteriota bacterium | reverse complement strand
CACGAAACTCCGGCGCTGAGACCCTGTTGATCAGAAATCAAACACCAATGACGCAAAATTGAACACCGATGCCGTCCGAGAGATCATCGATGTCCGAAATTTGAACGCTCAAGACGTCGCCGACGGTGCGAACGTCGCGTTTAGGAAACCCACCCTCGCACGATCGCAAGCAGCCGTTCGAACTCGATGCCGCGGAGGTCGGCGCCGGCGTTGCTCTTTGGACCGCGGTGCTCGAAGAAACCGCATCGTCCGTCACGCACGACCAACGGCCGTGTGCGTCCCTTAGCCGCGGAGCGGCGAAATCTCTCTAGCCCAAGGCGTCAGCCTTGCGGGTATGACACGTCCCCCTGAAACCAGCCGCGGTGCGGCGGCATTCGTGGTCAACCGCAGCGACGCGGCCTCACCGGTCAGCTTCATCAACCGATCGCACGAATGCGCGATACTGCCCTCGCCGGACTGAGACCACCAAAGCTCGCGTCAGATGGCTCTGTCGACCTGCCAATATCGTTTCGCCGTGGCCAGCTTCAGGCCCCACTAAAAGCATGTGATGCTGTCTACCAATCGTATAGCGCCCGGTAGGAGCGTTCGCGACGGAGGAGAGATGGCCGATACCTTTCAGATCACGTGCATCAACAAGAGCGACAGGTACAACGCTCACGAGCGTATTACGCACGTCGGCGGCACGGCAGCCGGCGGCTGGAGAGTCAGTCAGGAAGACGCCATCGCCGGGATGGAATCAGGCAAGTACGCGTTCTACGTATCGGTGGCCGGCCAGAGTGTGTGGGTGATCGTCGCGAGAAGCGCGTACGGCAACAAGTACCTGAAAACGCAGTCGGACGGCGATCAGCCGAACAATCTCCTGAGTCTTCCGGAGTGCCGGTAGAAGCATTTGCGTAGCGCGTCGGTGAATCGATTTTGCTGCCTGTGCCTCGCACCGTCGGTCAGTCGACGCCGTGAGCCAAAGATGCCGTCGCTCCGCGGCTGAAGACGACGCGGTTTTCGGAGGTCGCCGCATCACCGCAGGCTAGAAAAAGCGTTTCCATCAAGCCGAAGAATCCTTTGTCGCTGGTTGCTGCGCCAATAGGTTGTTGCAGCCTGAATCGAGCGGCCGTCTCGGCCGCGATCCCGGAGCGCAGGCGTTCCGCCTGCAGGTGCGTGGCCGTCCCGGCCGCGCGGAGCTCGGGAGAACGGTGACGCAGCCGCTGTCTCCCGAGCGCGGGGCAGCGGTCGAAGCCGACGGCATCCCGAGCGCGCGCGGGCGAGACGCCCGGACGCCGTCACTCAGGCCTGTCGCCGTTGTACCGCGCGTCACGGCGGTGCCTGGATCGTAATCGGCGCCGACACGCGCTGTTCCAGCGGTAGTTCGGGTCCGAAACCGCGTTTGTTCGAATCGAACGCGGTGAGCACACCGGTCCAGACCACGCGATACGTGCCCGACCGGATCATCCGGCCGCCCGCGGGATCGGTCACGGCGCCAGAGCGCTCGTGCAGGTAGATGGGGGCCGTGTGCTCCCCGCCTGGCGGCACGACGATCGGCGGCGAGAGGCACGCATTCATTCCGATCACCCACGAGTACACCCACGCCTGGCCGCCCTTGCGCTGCAGCGTGACGCCTGAAGCACCATTGCAGTTGAGGATGTAGAGCGTCCGGTCAGCCGGTGCGCGCAATGTGGCCACGATCGTCGCCTCCGGTCCCTGCGGCCCGTTCGTGAAGACGTACGAGGAGCGGTCCGTTCGGATCGGCGCGGCCGGCGCCGCTGGCTTCTGCACGGACGCCGTCGTCGTTTCGACCTCTCTGCTGCACGCGGCGAGCACCAGCATGAGCACCAGCGCGATGCGAATCACAGCAACGGGCCGTGCAAGTGACACACCGCGACGAACGTCACCGCGCCTGGAACTTGACCGTGGCGTTGTTCTCTCCCGGCAGCACCTCCACGGAGATCGGCGCCTTGAAGTCCGTGGCGGTCTCGTAGAGCATCTGTCCCTCGGCCGAGCTGCGATATGGCCAGAACTCGTAGATGCCGCGCGGGATGCGCGGGAGGGAGATGCTTCCCTCCTCGTTCGTGATGAGTGAAAAGCCGCGGCTGCCGAGGAGACGGGCGATCGCCGGCGGGATGACCACGCCGTCGATGCGCATGAGGACGCTCATGGCGGAGAACGGCTCCCCCGCTTCGGATTTCAACGCCAGCCGCAGCGACGACGCACCTTCGCGGACGCGGATGAGGAGCGGCTTCGAACCCTTAACGGGTTCAACGGCCAGCGAGCCTTCTTTCGGCAGCGCGTAGATCGCGCAGGAGGCGTCACGCGGCAGAGCCACGTCCGCGCTCCCCTCCGCGTTCGTGACGGACGTCGACTTCAGGTGACCGTCGCACGAGGCGATCAACGTCGCTCCGGCGATCGGGGCGCCGTGCGTGTCGACGACGCGTACCGCTCGCGGCTCGCCGCGCGTCAGCTCGACGTCGACGGAATGCTGCCCCGTCGCGCCGTGGAGCTCGAACGTGACCGTGTCGCTGTCGAGATAGGAAGGTGCGCGGGCAGTCAGCGACAGTGCACCTTCGCGAGCCCCGAAGAACTCGAAACGTCCATCGGGCGCGGATTGCGTGCGCACCGTCAGTGTCGATTGGCCGTTCTCCGATCGAAGATCGATGATCGCGCCGGCCAGCGGCTTTCCGCTCGCAAGCACGCGGCCGGTGACATGACGGTCAGGCACGTCGATCGTCACCGGTTTGGGCGAGAGCCACACGTCGACGCTGTATGGCCCAGACGACGCGTGATGGCGGCGGACATTCGCGGTGTACATGCCCTCCTCCCACAGCGTGCCGGTGAAGCGCCCGTCGTCGTCCGTCTCGACTTCCGTCCGCCAGCGCAGCTCGCGATGGGTGAAGGTGATCTCGGCGCGAACGAGCGGCTCGCCCGCCAGCATGGTGCGCAATTCGATCTTCGACTGCGGGATGACCAGACGCACCGTACTGCCATCCGAGCCGAGGTTCGCCTTTGTGCTGAGACGCTGCAGCGGCTGCGGTCCACTGGCCATGACCACATACAGGCCAGCAGGCAGGCCCTCGAAACTCACGGCGGACTTGCCGCCGCCGCCACCGGCCGGCAGCGTCTTCGTCATCGACCACTCGGGGGGCGTTCCGTCGACGCGCGGAGCCACCGCCACGTCGATCGGCAGGGTGAAGCCCTGACGGCTCACCTCCACGGTGAGCGTGGCGGCGGAAGCGGTAGGGCCCAGCAGCAGGACGAACGCAACGACAGCGAACGTACGCATAGGTCGTGATCTCCGGAAACTCGACGATCTTTCCTGCGTTCTCGATCTCGGAGGGGAGTTACTTCTGCTCGGCCGTTTCAGCCTTCGGGACTTCAGGCTGCGCCGCCGGGGCCGGAGCCGTCACCGTGATGGCGTCCAGCGAGGGACGGCTGATCTCGATCGCGACGACCTTCCATTCCGTGGCCACCGTCCCCGAGTGCGTGGGAGCGCAGTACGAGAAAGGGTCGAGGTAGCAGGTACCAGAGCCCAGATCATAGAGGCATCTCCGGGTAGCGTCAGGGCTGAAGTAGCAGCGGTTGGTATACGAATCACAGTCCCGGCAATTCACATTCGCAAACGACGGGACAGCAGCCAGCAGCAACAGCGTGCACACCAGAATCAATCGGACTTTCATCGTTTCTCCTTGTGGCAGGAAAGATCGCCGGGCGGCATTCTATGGCTACGGCGTGACGGCAGCATGGTGGATGAGCGCCAGGGCCGTCATGTCACCCGCCGAACGATGTGCCGCCGCGAACGCTAAGATGGGTCCACATGAAAAAAGTGGCCGCGGTCGTCCTGTCGCTTTTCGCCTTCGCGTCCTCCGCATTCGCCGAGAAGTTCCTCTCGGTTTCCGACATCCACTTCGATCCCTTCGCCGATCCAGCCATCGTGACGAAGCTACAAGCGGCAGACGTGGCGGAGTGGGATGCCATCCTGGCCACGTCCACGGCGACGGCGTTCAGCAAATACGGGAGTGACGCGAACGATCCGCTCTTCCGTTCCGCGATCGGGGAGATGCAGAAGCAGATTCCGGCTCCCGCGTTCGTGCTGATCTCCGGAGACTTCCTCGCGCATAAGTTCCAGCAGACCTACCAGCAATACGCGACGGACAAGAGCCAGGCCGCCTACACCGCCTTCGTGACCAAGACCATTGCCTACGTGGCCTCGCGTTTCCGCACGGCCTACCCCGGCGTGCGCATCTATCCAACCCTCGGGAACAACGACTCCGACTGCGGCGACTACGCGATCGCTCCCAACGGAGCGTTCCTGGCCAACTTCCGCGACGTCTGGAGCGGCATCGTCGGCTCGCGCTCGTTCGACCGCCGCTTCGCCACCGGCGGCTACTACCACGCCGACATTCCGGCCTTGAAGAACGTGCGCCTGATCGCCCTGAACACGATCTTCTTCTCCACCAACTACAAGAATCCGTGCGGCACGCCCGGACCCGATGCCGGCCTTCGCGAGCTGGAGTGGCTCGACGCCGAGCTGCTCCTGGCGCGCGCGGAGCACAAGCGGGTCTGGCTGCTCTTCCACATCCCGCCCGGCGCCGACGTCTACGACACCATCACGTACGGCGGTGCCTGCCCGGCCCTCACGACGCAGTCGTTCTGGAAAGACGAATACGCGCAAAAGTACCTGGCCATCACCGCGGCATACCGGACGACCATCCTCGGGTCGTTCGCAGGCCACACGCACGAAGACGAGTTCCGGATCGCCAACGGTGACTACATCCACATCACCCCGTCCATCTCTCCCATCTTCGGAAACAACCCCGCCTTCGAGATCGTCGACGTCAACCCGTCCGGCGCCATCGCCGACTACACCGCCTGGAATCTGCCGAACGTGACCGCACCCTGGTCCCGTGAGTTCGCCTTCGATGCCGCCTATACGAAGCCGCGGTACGACACGCAGGCGCTGACCGAGCTCGCTGCTTCCATCCACAGCGATCCCGCCATTCGCCAGCAGTACTTTGGCTACTACTCCTCCGGCCACGCGAAGAGCACGGCCGAAGCACTGGCCACCTGGCAGGGCTACTGGTGTGGCCTCCAGGCCATGACCGGCCCGGCGTTCACCACGTGCTATTGCCCGCCGGCGAACCCGTGAAGGCCTCGAACCAGCGTGGCAGCGGACGCGACACGGCGCGGAGCGTGCAGAGAAAGAATCACTGATGGCTGACGAATTAGCGCCGACCGGGATTGCCGGCCTGGATGAGGTGTTGCGCGGCGGACTACCGAAGCACCAGATGTACTTCCTTCAGGGCGATCCCGGTGCGGGAAAGACGACGCTGTCGTTCCAGTTCCTGCTCGAGGGCGTCCGGCGCGGCGAGAAGTCCCTCTACGTCACCCTCTCCGCCTCCGCACGCGACCTGGAGCGCGTGGCCCGTTCGCATGGCTGGGACCTCACCGGCGTCGACATCTACGAACAGTTCCGAACGGCCACGACCACCGACACCACCATCTTCCGCCCGGCGGAGGTGGAGCTCGCGAGGACGGTCCGGGCCATCCTCGAGGCCATCGACGCACGCCAGCCCGACCGCGTGGTCATCGATTCCCTCGGCGAGATCCGGCTGCTCTCCGAAAGCGCGCTGCGCTACAGAAAGCAGTTGCTGATGCTCAAGGAGTTCTTCCGCGAGCGCAGCATCACAGGCCTCGTGCTGGACGACCGCTCCATGGCCGCGCGTGAGTCGGAGGCGCAGGGGCTGGCCGAGGGGGTGATCGTCCTCAGCGTCGCCGCGCCGACGTATGGAAACTCGAAGCGCAGCCTCGAAGTGGTGAAGATGCGGGGTGTCGCCTTCCGCGGCGGCTACCACGACTTCAACATCGAAAGAGGGGGCCTGACGGTCTTCCCTCGCCTGACCGCCGGCGAGTACCGCGACAGCCATAGCGAGGGCGTCGTGCACAGTGGCATCGCGGAGATCGATTCG
>JAXDJK010000320.1:0-4005 GCA_034665665.1 Acidobacteriota bacterium | reverse complement strand
ATCGACACCACTAAGGTTTAACCGCCGAGAATGCAGCAGTTTCGATACGATATCCGCAACGTCGCCATCATCGCCCACGTCGACCATGGGAAAACCACGCTCGTCGACGCGCTCCTCAAGCAGGCAGGTGCAGTCCGCGCCAACCAGCAGATGGATGAGCGCGTCATGGACTCGAACGATCTCGAGAAAGAGCGCGGCATCACCATCCTGGCGAAGAACACCTCCATCCGGTACTTCGTCGACCAGCCCGACGCCCTTGGGCATCCGGTCCACCACGAGGCCACCCACACCGCCAGCGGGCATGACCTGCCGGCCGAGTTCATTCACCCCAACGAGGTGAAGATCAACATCGTCGACACGCCCGGCCACGCCGACTTTGGTGGCGAGGTGGAGCGCGTCCTGTCGATGGTCAACGGGGTGATTCTCCTCGTCGACGCCGCGGAAGGACCGATGCCGCAGACGCGCTTCGTGCTCCGCAAGGCGCTGGCGCTGGGGCTCCTGCCGATCGTGGTGATCAACAAGATCGACCGCTCCGACGCCCGCCCCACCGAGGTGGTCAACGAGGTCTTCGACCTCATGATCGAGCTCGGCGCGTCGGACGAACAGATCGACTTCCCCATCCTCTACGCCATCGGCCGCAAAGGCATCGTCCGCCACGAGCTGACCGATACGACCGAAGATTGCCGTCCGCTCTTCGACGCGATCCTGAAGCGCATCCCGCCGCCTCCCGGAACGTCCGAAGGCGCGCTGCAGCTCCTCGTGAGCGCCATCGACTACAACGAATACCTCGGGCGCACGGGCGTCGGCCGCATCCAGCGCGGCACCATCAAGCAGAACACCGACGTCATCCTGATCCTCCGCGACGGCAGCCACAAGAAGGGCCGGGTCACCAAGATCTGGGCCTTCGAAGGCTTGAAGCGCGCCGAGATCGAATCGGCCTCGGCCGGCGAGATCGTGGCCGTGGCCGGCTTCGCGGACGTCGAGATCGGTGAGACCTTCACCGCCGCCGACGCTCCGGAGCGCCTCGAGCCGATCGCCATCGACGAGCCGACCGTCTCCATGCAGTGGATGGTCAACGACTCCCCCTTCGCCGGCACGGAAGGCAAGTACGTCACCTCGCGCAACATCAAGGAACGCCTCGACCGCGAGCTGCGCAAAGACGTGGCCCTGCGTGTGCGCGAGACCGGCCAGGCCGATAAGTTCGAAGTGGCCGGCCGCGGCGAGCTGCACCTCTCGATCCTCGCGGAGAACATGCGCCGCGAAGGCTACGAGTTCGCGCTGTCCCGCCCGCAGGTCATCCTGAAGAACATCAACGGCCAGACCATGGAGCCGTACGAAGCACTCGTGGTCGACATCGAGGAAGCGCACACCGGTCCGATCATGGAGAAGCTGCAGGAGCGCCGCGGCGAGATGACCGACATGGTCAATCCCGGCACCGGCCGCGTGCGCATCGAGTTCAAGATCCCGACCCGCGGCCTGTTCGGCATCCGCACGGAGTTCCTGTCGGAAACGCGCGGCACGGGCCTGCTGTATCACACGTTCCTCGAGTACGGTCCGTACCGCGGTGAGCTGGCCAGCCGGAACCGCGGAGCGCTGATCTCGAAGGAAGGCGGCGATACGACCGCCTACGCCATCGAGCCGCTGCAGGAGCGCTCGACGCTCTTCCTCGGTCCCGGCGTGAAGGTCTACGGCGGCCAGATCGTCGGCGAGAACTCCCGCGACGTGGACATGGTCGTCCAGGTCTGCCGCGCCAAGCACCTCACCAACATGCGCGCCTCCGGCTCCGACATGGCCGTCAAGCTCACCCCTCCCCGCAACCTCACCCTCGAGCAGTGCCTGGAGTGGATCGAGGACGACGAGCTGGTCGAAGTAACCCCCGAGAGCATCCGCATCCGCAAGAAGACCCTCGACCATTCCACCCGCGAAGTGGCGGCGAAGAAGGTCAAGAAGGCGGCGCTGGCGGAAAACGAGAAGTAAGCCTTCTAAAAACTTCCTCCCTCCGTCCCACACTGTGTCTCTGTGTCTCCCTGTGAGTCCCCTGGTCTTTTCCCCAAAAGCACGGGGGACTCACAGGGAGACACAGAGACACAGAGTGGGACGGAGGATTTTTTTTAGAGGCGGGTTACCAGACTTTACAGGCCTTCTTGTTCACCATGGGTGCGGTGTCGCCGCACTTGAAGGCCTTCTGGAACTGCGGGAGGTCCGAGACCACGCCGTTGATGCGGTAGCGTCCGGGTGAGTGCGGGTTGGTGATGGCGTTGGCGCGGAGGTTCTCCGGGCGCTGGTTCTCGCAGGCCCACTGGGCCATGCCGATGAAGAAGCGCTGGTCCGGTGTGAAGCCATCCACCGGCTGCAGGTTCTCCTGCTCCGTGGCGTCTTTCCAGGCGATGTAGGCCAGCAGCGTCCCGCCGATGTCGGCCACATCTTCGCCCGAGGTCAGCTTCGAGTTGATCTTCGTGTCGTCGACGATCGTGTAGCCGGCGTACTGGTCGCGGATGCAGCCGATGCGCTCCTCGAACGCTTTCGCGTCCGCCTCCGTCCACCAGTCCTTCAGGTTGCCCTGCGCGTCGAACTGACGGCCTTCGTCATCAAAGGCATGAGTGAGCTCATGGCCGATGGTCGAGCCGGTGTTGCCGTAGTTCGGCGCGGCGTCCAGCTTCGGGTCGTACAGCGGCGGCTGGAGCACGCCTGCCGGGAAGTTGATGTCGTTCATCTGCGGGTTGTAATACGCGTTTACGGTCGGCGGAGTCATGCCCCACTCGCCGCGATCGACCGGGTTGCCGATCTTGGCCAGCTGCCGGTTCGACTCGAAGAGCGTGGCCCGCGTGGCGTTGCCGTAAAAGTCGCCCGCCTTCACCTGCAGCGCGCTGTAGTCGCGCCACCGTTCCGGATAGCCGACCTTGTTGGCGATGGCGTGCAGCTTCTCCATCGCCCGCTCTTTCGTGGCGTCCGTCATCCAGTCCAGCGTGCGGATCTCGTTCTCCATCGCCTTCTCGATCTGCACCGTCATCTCGATCGTCTTCTGCTTCGTCTCCGCCGAGAAGTTGCGCTGCACGAACTCCTGCCCCAGGGCCTCGCCGAGGTCGCGATCGACGTAGCGCACGCACTGCTTCCACCGCGGGGTCATCGCGGTCACGCCGCGCAGGGTCTTGCGATAGAAATCAAAGTCCTCGGCCACGAACTTCTTCGACAGATACGGCGCACGCGCGTGCACGGCATGCCAGCGCAGATACGTCTTCCACTCCGGCAGCGGCACGTTCAGGATCTCGGATTCGATGGCTTTGAAGAACTCCGGCTCCGAGACGTTGACCACCTTCACGTCGCCGAGATTGTTCGCCGCGAAGTAGCGCTCCCAGTTGAACGACGGCGCGAGGGCCTTCAGCTGCGCGGGCGTCATCTTGTGGTACAGCTTGTACGGATCGCGCTTCTCCACGCGCGTCAGCGACGCGCGGGCCAGGTCAGTCTCGATGCGCATCACCGCAGTCGCATCGCGCGTGGCCTGCGCCTTCGACTCGCCCGTGAGCTCCAGCATCCGCGCCACGTGCCTCAGGTACTTCGCCCGGATGTCCTTCGACTTCGCGTCATCCTTCAGGTAGTAATCGCGATCCGGCAGGCTGAGACCACCGGCACCGGCCGAGGCGATGACCTGCGTGGCATCGCCGAAATCCTGATCCGAGCCGAAGCCGAAGAGGAAACCGTTGCCGTAGACGCGGGGATGCTCGGAGGCCAGGAAGGTCCCGAGCTCGTAGCGATTGTGAATCGCGGCGATCTCCCCGAGCACCGGCTGCAGCGGCGTCGCGCCGAGGGCGTCGATGGCCTTCTCGTCCATGCAGGAGGCGAAGTAATCACCGAGCTGCTGCTGGAGCGGCGTGCGATTCGAGGCGTGCGCTGCTTCGTCGAGGATTCCCCAGAGATAGCGGGCGTTGTCGTCGGTGAGCTTGCCGTACACGCTCCACGAAGCCTGATCCGCCGGGATCGGATTGTTGGCCATCCACCCGCCGCACG
>JAXDJK010000319.1:0-3250 GCA_034665665.1 Acidobacteriota bacterium | reverse complement strand
TCCACGGGCTGACGCCCGAGGCTACATTCTTTTGCCGCTCCGCGGCGAGCGCAGCGCGAGTCTGCACGTAGCCGTTCGGCGCGCGTACGCTGGGCGATGAGTGTTCACGCGCGAGGACCACTATGCGCGCCCCCTCCGGGGGCGCGGCCGTCAGCACTTCCGCCGATCGGCGGGCGCGGGGGTCTGTTAAAGTGCGGCCGCTGTCCCACCCTGGTCCGAGGAGACATTCACGGTATGCAGAAATTCACGGCCGCGCAGCGGCTGCGCTATGCGTTTGACAACACGCTGTCCCGCGGTACGCCGGCGCTCATTGCGTGGCTGGCGGTGGTTTCGATCGTCTTTCTGGTGATTGCGGCGCTGCTGCTGATGGTCACGGGAACGGCGCCTCCGGGCGACGGCGGTGCGGAGCTGAGCTTTCCGGAGCTGGTGTGGCACAACCTGATGCGCACGCTGGATGCCGGCACGATGGGCGGCGATACGGGCACGGCCGGATATCTGCTGATCATGCTGGCGGTGACGCTGGGCGGGGTGTTCATCGTCGGTACGCTGATCGGTTTGATCTCGAACGGCGTGGGCAATCAGATCGACGAGCTGCGCAAAGGGCGCTCTCTCGTGGCCGAGAAAGATCACATCGTGATCCTCGGCTGGAACGATCAGATTTATTCGATCATCGGGGAGCTGATCCTCGGCAATGAGAACCGCAAGCGGAACTGCATCGTGGTCATGGCGGACCGCGACAAGGTGTCGATGGACGACGAGCTGCGCGAGCGGATCAGCGACTACAAGACCACGAAGGTGGTCTGCCGGCGCGGGAGCCCGATCGACCTGGGCGACCTGAACATCGTGAACTTCAATGCGGCGCGGGCCATCGTGGTGCTGTCGCCTCCGGGCGAAGATGCGGATTCGGAGGTGATCAAGTCGATCCTGGCGATCACGAACCATCCGAAGCGGCGGCCGGAGAAGTTCCACATCGTGGCGGAGATCCGGGAGAGCCGGAACATGGAGCCGGCCCGCCTGGTAGGCCGCGATGAAGCGCAGCTGATCGAGACCGGCGACGTGATCGCGCGCGTGGTGGCGCAGACGTGCCGCCAGACGGGCCTGTCCACGGTCTACACGGAACTGCTGGACTACGGCGGCGACGAGATCTATTTCAAGGAAGAGGCCTCACTGGCGGGGCAGTCGTTCGCCGATGCGCTGTTCGCATTCGATTCGTCGTCGGTGATCGGTGTGAAGACGGCGGACGGGATCGTCCGGCTGAATCCTCCGATGGAGACGAAGTTCGGGCCCGGCGACCAGGCCATCGTAATCGCCAAGGATGCGGAGTCGATCGTACCGGCGCGTACGAAGGGCACCAGCGACGGGCGCTACATGGTGCAGCGCACGCCCACCGCGGCGGCGTCGGAGAAGACGCTGGTGCTGGGCTGGAACGGGCGCGCACCGATCATCGTGCGCGAGCTGGATGGGTACGTTTCACCGGGCTCGCTGCTGACGATCCTGGCGGATGCGCCGGACATCGACGCGCACGTGGAGGCGGTCCGCGGGCAGCTGCGGAATCAGACGCTGGAGTTCCGCAAGGGCGATACGAGCGATCGGGCCACGCTGGAGTCGGTGCAGCCGGAGCAGTATCAGCACATCATCGTGCTCTGCTACTCGGATCACATGGACGTGCAGAAGGCGGACGCGAAGACGCTGGTGACGCTGCTGCATCTGCGCGACCTGGAGACGAAGAGCGGCTCCAACCGCTATGCCATCGTGACGGAGATGCTGGACTTCCGGAACCGCGAGCTGGCGGAGATCACGCAGGCGGACGACTTCATCGTCAGCGAGAAGCTGACCAGCCTCCTCGTGGCGCAGGTGACGGAGAACAAGGACCTGCAGGCGGTCTTCGCCGACATCTTCGATTCGGACGGTTCGGAGATCTACCTGAAGCCGGCTTCGGATTACGTGACGCTCGGCCAGCCGCTCAGCTACTGGACGATCGTCGATTCGGCCCGCCAGCGCGGCGAGGTAGCCATCGGCTACCGCCTGGCGGCGAAGAGCAGCGATGCGACGAGCGGTTACGGCGTGAGCGTGAACCCGCCGAAGGACACGGTGGTGTCGTTCGGGGATGAGGACCGGGTGATTGTGATCGCGGAGGATTAAGGCAGTTGACGGTTGGCGGTTGGCGGTTGGCGGTTAGACCCCGCACACCGCGCTTTAACCGCCAACCGCCAACTGACAACCGCCAACTGCCTCACTTCACGGCGGGCAGGATGTACTTCGGCGGCAGGTCGCGTTGGACGGCGAGGGTGTTAGGGCCGTCGCCGTAGTTGCCGCCGAAGAAGGCGATGGCCAGGTCGAGCTCGGGGATGGCCATGGACGACTGGCCGCCGTTGCCGCCGGCGTAGAACGCTTGTACGGTGCGGCCTTTATAAGGCAGGTCGATCACCCACCAGAGGTAGCCGTAGTGCAGGCTGCTGATCTCGTAGAGCGGTGAGGTGGAGCGGCGCGCCCAGTCGGGGCTGACGATCTGTTTGCCGTGCCATTTACCGCCGTCCATCAGCAGCTGGGCGAACTTCAGGAAGTCGCGGGCGGTGACGCGGACGCCACCGCCCATGTAGGCAGTGCCGGTGGGCGTGAGATTCAGGGCGTAGCGGTGGATGCCGAGCGGCTCGGCCAGGGTGTCGCGGAAGAGCTCGGGCAGCGGGCGTCCGGTGACGCGGGAGATCACACCGCCGGCCAGGTGCGGGTTGATGCTGCAGTAGACGGACTTTGTGCCCGGATCGCGGATCAGCTTCAGGCCGAGGATCAGCTTGTACCAGTCGGGCTGCTCGGACTGGTCCTGCATCGCGTCTTCGTTGCCGGGCGACCGCGGGTCGGCGTCGTCGCAGTCGAGGCCGGAGGACATGGTGATGAGGTGCTCGAGAGTGAGCGTCTGCGCCCGTGCGTCGCGTTTCGCGGCGAGAGTGGGGCCTTCCATCGTCTCGTAGACCTTCGTCGATGCCGGGACCTTGGACGCGCCGGCCAGGAGCGATGCGATCACTTTGGCGGCGGAGCGGGTGTCGTGCAGCTCGTCGCGCTGCGAGCCGTGGAAGTACTCCTCGAGCACGAGCTTGCCGTGCCGGGCGATGAGCACGGCGTGGATGTCGGGCGCGCGCAGGCCATCGATCGGCTGCGCGAGAATCGTGTGCATGAAGGCGGCGATGGTCTCCGCGTCGAGGCCTGCTTCGTCGAGGGTACCGACGGGCCAGCCGTCGTCCTCGGCCAGCGG
>JAXDJK010000318.1:0-8816 GCA_034665665.1 Acidobacteriota bacterium | reverse complement strand
CGCGCATCGCCGAGCATCTCCTCGATCGGTTTGGTGATGCGGGGGATGAAGAGGAACAGCAGGAACATCCCGGCCGCCGCGGCGGCGATGCAGAGGCTGGCCGTGCCGGCGAAGCGCGTTTCGATCGACTCCAGCTCCGCGCTATCGAACACGAACCGCACCACGCCGAAGCGCGAAACCCGCGTGAGCCGCTGCGCGTCCGGCGCGGCCGTACCGGCCAGGAGCGGCGCGGCACCGGCCACGCCGGCCACTTCGATGGCCTGCACGCCGTAGCGGGTCATCAGGAACTCGCATCGCTCCCGCAGCTCGCTCGCATCCGATGCCGCATCCAGCCGCTCCGCCCCGATGTCGGCCACGGCATTCCAGTGCTCGAGCACGTGCTGCTGCGCCAGGTGCGAGAACTGCTGAAGCACCAGCAGCAGCACCACGTTCAAGACCACCAGGAACCCGACCAGAGCAATGAGGAAAATCCGGACGTCCCGGCGGAAGCTGAGCTTCGTCAGTGGCGCGGCAGTCGGCACCCGGAGAGTGTAGGGCGAATCAGCGCAGAAGCAGCATCACGGATGGCGCGAGAGCTTCCGTCTTACGCGCAGCGCCGGGAGCGCGGCCGTCCCCGGCCGCAGGGCCCACAGGCGTCTCGCCTGTGCGTTCAAACGCACACCCGGATACACGCTCAGGCGGGACGCCTGTGGGCCCTGCGGCCGGGACGGCCGCGCTCCCGGCGTCTCGCTCGCGCTCCCGGGGACGGGGTCAGGTCTTCGGTATTCGCTTTTGACAGGTCTAGCTTTGAGGAAACAGATCCATGATTCGCCAGGCGTCCGCGTGTGTCTCGAAGCTCGCTCCCGCCTGTGCAACGGCTTCGGGATACTGGCTCTGCATGCTTTGCAGGCCGAGGGCGAGTAACTGCTTCTGAAAATCAGTGAGGGGGGCGGTGGCGAGTTTCGTGGGGTCGAACGGTGGAGGCGTTCGGGGCTGGAGCGTGGGGAGATCGGTGCGGGCGCTGGTTGCGGTGAGGAGAGCGCCGAGATCCGTCGCCTGGACGTCGCGGGCGCCAAGGTGCGTGCCGGACGGGAGAAAACGGCTGCACACGGTCCTGATGATCGACGTGTGATCGTACTGGTCGTTGCCGATGGTGCCCTTCGGGATCCATGGCGACATCACCACGGCCGGCACACGGACGCCGTAGCGTTCGAAGGTGAACCCGCTGGATCCCTTCGCGCCGGGCGGGATGACCACACCGTCGGGCGGGATCGCCTCCCCTGCCGGCGGGAAGTGATCGTACGTGCCGCCGTGCTCGTCGAAGAGGACGACAAACAGCGTCGAATCCCAGAGACCGCTGCTGGTCAGCGCGTTGAAAACGCTGGCAATCAGCTCCTCGCCATACAGGACGTTCGACGCGCCGTCGACGTCGACATGAGTCGGCTGCGGATGCTCATCGTTCTCGGGACCGTACTTTTTGGAGCTCAGGAAATTCGGCTCGATGAAACTCGAGCATGAGCACGACGATGTGCTCGATCTGCGACAGCGCATTGGACATGGAGCTCTCCCTCGCACGAGGAGGGTCCGCCGGTGTCGCGACCGGACCGCTACACGCTCGTCATTCCTTTTTCGGCAGCGGCATGGTCTCTCGCGTCGGTCCGAACAGCGACGTTGGTTGCCCGCCCGCTTCCCGGCACATCATCGACAGCTGTCCGCGGTGATGCACGTTGTGGAGAAGCATGAAATCCATGAGGATGTCGCGGACCGGCATGGCCTGGCCGTTGAAGAAAACGATCGGGCGATCGAGATCCTCCGCCTTCAGCTTCCGCACGCGCGCCACCGCATCGGCATGGACGCGTGCGAAGCCGGGCGCGAGCTCTTCGATCGTGCGCGGCCGCGCGATCCCCTCCGGCTTCACGTCACGGGCAAACTCTCCCCGTTCGATGCCGAGCGCGCCGTAGCCCTCCGCTTCGACGAGGTGCCAGGCCAGCTCGCCGAGGGAGCGGCCCGCGGGGTCGGGACGGAAATCGTAGCCGTCGCGCGGCAGCGCCTCGAGCAGCTTCTCCGTCTTGGCCGCCTCGCGCTCCCAGATCTCCATGAAACGCTCCAGTTCCGTGTTCATCGCATCATCCCTCGACCGGATTGTGTCGCGGCAGGCGCCCTCCTGTCGAGGAACGACAGGCGGAAACGGCGTCCGGTGCGGGGACCGCGGGCGGTAGAGTAGCGTCGCGCGAAGCTTCGCCGGTTTGCCGGGAACTGCGCAAGTCGCTGGCGCGAACGACTTCGTCTCCTTCTTCGACCTCTGAACCACCGACGATTGATCAATGCACGCCGTGGCTCGACAGCGTGGTAGTCGTCACGATTCGCCAGGAGGTCCGGCTCGCAGCCACGGAGTTAGAATTGCGGCATGCCCCTCAACGTCTTCGTGTCGTACAAACGTGAAGACAAAGGGTACAAAGATGAGCTTCTCGAACGTCTGCGCCCGTTCGAAATCAACGGCAGGCTCTCGATGTGGCACGACCAGGAGCTCGTGGCCGGCGAGCAGTACAAGCCCGAGATCCTGCAACAGATCCGGGCATCGGATTTCGTGCTGCTGCTGATCAGCAAAGATTTTCTCGCTTCGGATTTCTGCACGCTCGAAACCGAAACCGCGATGGAGCGCGAGGACGCGCGCGTGATCCCGATCATCCTCGACGACGCCTGTGAATGGCGTACGCGGCCTTTCGCGCGGCACCAGGTGGTCAAGTGGCCGGACGTCGCCGACCACCTCGAGCGTGCCTTCGCGGAAGTGTGGTGCGTCTCGAACCTGCAGCCACGCAACAAGCATTTCACCGGACGCGAGGACGTGCTCGCACACCTCGGCGAAGCGCACGCGCACAAAAGAGTGCCGGTGCTCGTCGGACTGGACGGCGTCGGCAAGTCCTCGATCGCGATCGAATACGCGCACCGGCACGCGCACGAGTACTCGACTATCTGGTGGATCCACGCAGACGAGCCGTCGACGCTCGCCTCGGATTACGCGAAGCTCGCCGATGAGCGCGCGCTCGAACAACGAGACTGGGCGGACCAGAACGCCATCGTCGAAGCGGTGAAGAACCATCTCGCCGGCAGGCCCGGCTGGCTCCTCATCTTTGATGATGCCGACGACCCGGCGGACGTCATGCCGTATCTCCCCGACGCCGCGCCGGGACACGTCATCGTGACCACTCCTAATCCGCCGCGGCCCGGCGAGGGCACACCCGTTCCCGTCGACATCTTCACGCGCAGCGAGTCAGTGAAGCTGTTTCTCGCGCGCAGCCGCGCAACCAATGCTGAGGCTGCGGACGAGCTCGCGCACGACCTCGGCGATCTTCCTCTCGCGCTCGAACACGCGGCCGCGTACGTCGAGCGAACGGCGTCCTCGATTGCCGACTATCTCGAATCCTTCCGCACCGTGCGGCACGACACCAAAAGTACGATTGCCGCGACGTGGAAGCTGTCGATCGACAACATCCGCGACGTGGCACAGCCGGTGATGCTCTGTGCGTTCGTCGCGCCCGACGACATCCCGCGGTCGCTGCTGAACGACAGCGAAGGCAAGCTGGCGGTGAACAGAGCCATTGCCGCGGCACGCGCGTACTCGCTGATCCGCGCGGACGAACGCGCGGTTGCCATTCACAAGCTCGTGCAGCTCGTCATTCGCGACCAGATGTCGGCGGACGAGCGAGCACACGCGACACGGAGGGTATGTGCCGCCGTGAACCTCGCGTTCCCCATGAGTCCCGAGGATTCCCGCGAGTGGCGTACGGCCGCGCGGATGCTGCCCCACGGCCGCGCCGTGTGCCGCCTCGCCGAAGAGGAGGGAGTCGTCAACGACGACACCGGACCTCTGCTGAATCGCGCCGCGATGTACCTGCGCCATCGCGGCGACCTCGATTCTGCCACCGCCACGTTCGCCGCCGCCGCGCGGTGGATGGTTCGCTTCCGAGGAGAGAGCGATCCGGCGCTCGTGACCCTGCGGGCGAATGTCGCGGTCCTGCGCGGCGAGACTGGCGACATCGAGGATGCCATCGCGGTCTTTCAGGAGAAGCTCCACGTCGATCGTCACACGTACGGCGACCTCCACACCGTCATCGCTCTGGACCTCAGCAACCTCGGCAACGCCTACGCGGAAGCGGGCCGCCCCGCGGAAGGGCTCCCGCTGCTGCGTGAAGCGGAGGCGCTCTTCCGGAAGCTGGACGTGGAGAAATACCTCGGTGTGACGAAGAGCAACATTGCGATGGCGTTCGAGCGGATGGGGGATTTCGCGTCCGCTGCGAATGAGATCGAGGCCGCGCTCGCAGTCCAGGAGAAACACTATGGTCCGGACAACGCCAGGCTCATTCGCACGCTCGCCAACGCATGCGCCGTGCTGACGGAGCTCGGCCGCTTCGACGAGGCCGCCGCACACGTCGCACGCGCGCTCGCGATCGCCGAGCGCGAGTTCGGTCCCGACCACGAGCAGACGCACCGGCTGCGCCTCGAGGCGGCGCTGCAGGCCGCACGAACCGGCGATCCGTTCGACGCCGCGACGCAGTTCAATCAGGCTCTGTCCGGGACGCTCGCCGCCGGCTACCTGCCATTCGCCAAAACGGTCCGCGAGCTCTTGCAAATTCTGAGCGACCGTGGTCATCCGGAGCTCGCCCGGCACTACGACAGCATCCTCGCGCAACTCCCGTGAAATTCTTCCCGCCGTCGAACTCTCCGTCCAGGTGCCAAGCCGGACTTTGACGCCGCTTTCGGTAATGGCAAAGTCAACGCATCAGAGTGCGTCGCGTGTTCGAACCCCGCCACCGGCCCGTCACGTTTTCACCCCCACCCGCAACAAACCGCGGCGTTGTCTCGTAACGCACGTCGATGACAGCTCAGCTTTCCATTCGTGGCCTATCGAAAACCTATCCGAACGGCACCCGGGCGTTGCAAGGGATCTCCCTCGACGTTCCGCCGGGCATGTTCGGGCTCCTCGGCCGCAACGGCGCCGGCAAGTCGACGCTCATGCGCATCCTGGCCACGCTGCAGGAGCCGGACGAGGGGACCATCCACCTCGGCGAGCTCGATGTCATCCGGGACAAGGAGCGCGTGCGCGAGACGCTGGGGTATCTCCCCCAGTCGTTCGGCTTCCACCCGCGGGTGCGCGCGGAGCGGTTGCTGGATCACTTTGCGGTGCTGAAGGGTCTCGTCGACGCTGCATCGAGGCGCGAGGCCGTCGCGGCGTTGCTGCGGCGGACGAACCTGTGGGATGTGCGGAACCAGCGCGTCGGCACCTTCTCGGGCGGCATGCGCCAGCGCCTCGGCGTCGCCGTCGCGCTGCTGGGGAATCCAACGCTGATCATCGTCGACGAGCCGACGGCCGGGCTCGATCCCGAGGAGCGCGTGCGGTTCTTGAACCTGCTCAGTGAGATCGGGGAAGCGAGTGCGGTCATCCTGTCGACGCACATCGTCGAAGACGTCGAGGAGCTGTGCAGCAACCTCGCGATCATCGACCGCGGCCAGATCCTGCTCGCCGGCGCGCCGGCGCGCGTGATCGGGGACATCCGAGGGCGGATCTGGCGCCGCTCCGTGATGCGCGAAGAGCTCCCGGCGCTCGAGCGCGAGCATTCGGTGATCTCCACGAAGCTGCTGGCGGGACAGACCATCGCGCACGTATATGCCGAGGAGTCTCCGGGGGCCGGCTTCGAACCGGTCGAGCCCGACCTCAAGGACGTCTACTTCGCCGTCATGGCCGGTCACCGCGGCGCGCGGGCGGCGGCATGAGGTTCGGCGAGGTCTTTCGATACGAATTCTCGCACCGCCTGCGCTCGGTCTCGACGTGGCTCTATGCAGGCTTCCTGTTCCTCATCGCGTTCTGGGTCATTCATGTCGCCGTCACCGGCACCAACCCGATCCACGTCAACGCGCCGGAAGAGCTTGCGTACAAAACAGCGCTCTTCTGCGGGTTGTTCAGCGTCCTCGTGACGGCCGGCCTCTTCTCCGACGCCGCCATACGCGACCGCGCGGCCGGCATGGATCCGCTCCTCTTCACGACGCGCCTCCGCCCCGCCGAATACCTCGGCGGCCGTTTCCTGGCAGCGCTGGCGATTAACAGCATCCTCGTCTTCGCAATCCCGATCGGGCTCGCGGTCGCCACGAAGATGCCGTATCTCCCCCGTGACGCGTTCGGCCCGAACGATCTCGCGGCGTATCTGCAGCCGGTGCTGCTGTTCCTCCTGCCGAACCTCGTCCTGGTCGGCGCGATCCTCTTCACGATCGCAGCCCTTACCCGCCAGACCATCCCCGTCTACCTCGGCGCGATTGCGATCTTCATCGGATACCTCGTCGCCGCGAGCTACTGGAGCGGCATCACGAGCCCGATCCTCTCCGCGCTCGCCGACCCGCTGGGGATCAACGCGCTCAAGGCCATGACCGCGTACTGGACGGCATCGGAGCGAAACGCGCGCCTGATCGGCTTCCCGTCGATGCTGTTGTGGAACCGGCTGCTCTGGCTCGCGATCGCCGCGGTGTTGTTCGCCGTCCTGCAGCGCACCTTCCGATTCACGCAGCGTAAGGAGCGCGGTCGCCGCAGCGAGATGGTGGACACGCCCGTCGATGCGCGACATTCCGGAACTGTGCCGCAGATCCGCGGCGTATTCGGGCCGCGCACCCGCATGCGTCAAACGCTGGCCGTGACCCGCCAGGCGCTCGCCGAAGCGATTTCAGGCCGCGCCTTTCCCGTGGCATTCCTGGCGGCGATCGGTCTGGTCTTGCTCTGGGGCTGGAACGTCGGCGCGAGCTACATCGACACGATCACGTGGCCGGTCACGCATCTCGTCGCGGACGTCGTTCTGTCGGAGCGCGCCATCTTCATCCCATGGCTGGTCATCGCGCTCTTCGCGGGTGAGCTGGTCTGGAAGGACCGCGAGACGGGGGCGGCGCAGATCGCGGACGCCGCGCCCGTGCGCACGGGCGTCGTCCTGCTCGGACGTTTCCTGGCGCTCGTCGCGCTCATTGCGCTCTTTCAGCTCGCGCTCATGCTCGGGGGCATCCTGCTGCAGGTGCTGCAGGGCTACTACGTCTTCGAGCTCGGCCTGTACCTGCGCATCCTCTTCGGATGGAACCTCGCCGGGTACGTCCTGCTCGCGGCATTCGCGATGACGGTGCACGTGCTCGTGAACCACAAGTACGTCGGACACGTGGTCGTGCTGCTCGCCACCGCCTTCAATTACTCGGCGTCGTACGGAATCCACCACCTGCTCATCTACAACGCTGGCCCGAGGCTCACCTACTCGGAGATGAACGGCTTCGGACCATTCGTCACGCCGTTCATCTGGTTCAAGCTCTACTGGGCGGCCTGGGCGATGCTGTTCGCCGTCGTGACGATGCTCTTCTGGGTCCGCGGACCGGAGCTCGGGATCCGGCAGCGGCTCGCCACCGCGCGTGCGCGCTTCACCGCGCGAACCGCGCGTCTGGCCGGACTCGCGATCGTGCTCATCCTCGGCCTCGGCGGATTCATCTTCTACAACACGAACGTCTTGAACGCCTACCTCCCGCCGCAGAACGCGGGCTTCCCGCAGGCCGAGTACGAGCGTCGTTACGCACGATACAAAGATCTGCCGCAGCCCGTCATTGCCGGCGCGGAGCTGCGCTTCGAGATCTATCCCGAAGCGCCGGCCGTCGACATGCGCGGCTCATACCGCCTCGTGAACCAGACCAATGCGCCGATCCGCTCCGTGCACGTCGAGACCCCCAGCGGCCGTGACTACGAAGTGCGGTCGATGAAGTTCGACCGCAACGCGACGGCCGAGGTGGTCGATCCGGAGCATGGGTACCGGATCTTCGCACTCGAGCGTGCACTGGCGCCGGGCCAGGCGATGCAGTTCTCCTTCGACGTGGCCTTCCGCCCGCGCGGTTTCCGGCACGGCGGCGAGCAGACGATGGTCGTCCGCAATGGCTCCTACTTTGACAGGCGATTGCTCCCCTTCATCGGCTATCAACCAGGGTTCGAGGTGTCGGGCGATTCCGAGCGGAAGCGCTACGGCCTCCCGCCGCAGCCCATGCCCGGCCCCGGCGACGCGGCGGCACGGCAGTATCAGAGCAGGTTTCGCGACGGCGATCGCATGCACGTCGAGACGATCGTCGGCACCACTCCCGATCAGATCGCCGTCGTTCCCGGCATGCTCCGACGGAGCTGGACAGAGAAACGCCGCCGCTACGTTCACTACGCCTCGCGCATCCCGGAGACGTTCGCCGCGTCCGTGTTCTCGGCAAAGTACGCGGTGGAGAATGGCCGCTGGGGAAATGTTTCCCTCGAAATCTTTCACCACCCGCCCCATCGCGCGGACCTCGCTCGCATGATGTCCGCCATGCAGGCCTCGCTCGACTACTACACGTCCACGTTCGGACCGTATCCATATCGCGAGCTGCGCATCGTCGAAGTCCCGCCGTACAGCATCAACGGCCGCGCCTTCCCGTCCGCGCTCGCGCTCGCGGAACAGAACTTCATTACCCGCACCGGACCGGGCCTGGTCGACCTGACGTTCTTCGGGACGGCGCACGAGACCGCGCATCAATGGTGGGGCGGTCAGGTCCGGCCGGCGTATGCGAAGGGACGCGGGTTCGTGTCCGAATCGCTTGCAAACTACAGCGCCATGCTGGTGACCGAGAAGGTCCTCGGCCGGGCCGAAGCGCTTCGCGTCTATGAGTTCCAGATGGACCGCTATCTCCGGCAACGCGGCGAGACCGGCCGTGACGTTCCGCTGCTGGAAGTGGAGGACCATCCGCACATCTCGTACGGCAAGGGCGCCGTGGCGCTGTACACGCTGCGCGAGCACATCGGCACCGAG
>JAXDJK010000317.1:0-8010 GCA_034665665.1 Acidobacteriota bacterium | reverse complement strand
CGGGTCGGCGAGCCGTCGCCCCACAGCACGACCTGCTTCTCGCCGCGCGCTTCCGCATCGATGAACTTGCGAATCATGGCCGGGATGACGTGGCTGGTCTCGAGATCGAAGTTGTCGCGCGGGCCGTAGAGATTCACCGGCAGCAGGAAGACCCCGTTGAAGCCATACTCCTGCCGGTAGGCCTGGAGCTGCACCAGCAGCGCCTTCTTGGCGATGCCGTACGGCGCATTGGTCTCCTCCGGATAGCCGTCCCACAGCTCGTCCTCGCGGAAGGGGATGTTCGCGAACTTCGGATAGGCGCAGATGGTGCCGAGGCAGACGAACTTCTCCACCGCGGCCTGCCGCGCCTCTTCGATCAGGTGGATGCCCATCGATGCGTTCTCGAAAAAGAAGCTGCCGGGATGCATCCGGTTCGCGCCGATCCCGCCGACGACGGCCGCGCCGTGAATGACCAGGTTTGGCTTCTTCTCCGCGAGATACGCGCGGACGGCCGCAGCGTCGAGTAAGTCGAGCTCCTGCTTGCGCGGTGCGAACAAGGCGGCCGGCTGCTCGCGCTCGATCCGCTCGCGCAGGAAACTGCCGAGAAAGCCGCCGCCGCCCGTGAGGAAAACCCGTCGCGTGCTCCAGAAGCTCATCGCCGGGCCTTCAGGTGCGCTTCATCGGCGGCCAGGGCCAGATCGTGGTCGACCATCAGGTCGACGAGCTGCTCGAAACTGGTACGCGGCGTCCAGCCGAGCTTCTGCTTCGCCTTCCCGGCATTGCCGAGGAGCAGATCGACCTCCGTCGGACGCAGATAGCGGGGGTCGATCTCCACCAGCACGCGATTCGTCCCGCGCTCCACGCCCTGCTCGTGCAGACCCTCGCCGCGCCACTCGATGTCCATCCCCGCACGGCGGAACGCCAGCGTGCAGAAGTCGCGCACCGTGTGTGTCATACCCGTGGCGATCACGTAGTCTTCCGGCTCGTCCTGCTGGAGCATGAGCCACATCGCCTCGACGTAATCGCGTGCAAAGCCCCAGTCGCGCTTCGCGTCGAGATTGCCGAGGTACAGGCGGTCCTGCAGCCCCTCGCGGATGCGGCCGACCGCCCGCGTGACCTTGCGTGAGACGAACGTCTCGCCCCGGCGCGGCGACTCGTGGTTGAAGAGGATGCCGTTCACCGCGTAGAGACCGTAGGCCTCGCGGTAGTTCACGGTCATCCAGTAGGCGTAGACCTTGGCCACGCCGTACGGGCTGCGCGGATAGAAGGGCGTCGACTCGCTCTGCGGCGTCTCGTGGACGAGCCCGAACATCTCGGACGACGAGGCCTGGTAGATGCGCGGCCGGATCTGCAGCTCGCGGATCGCTTCGAGAAGGCGCGTGGCGCCGAGGCCCGTCACCTCGCCGGTGTACTCCGGGGTGTCGAACGAGACCTTCACGTGGCTCTGCGCGCCGAGGTTGTAGATCTCATCCGGATCGACGAGGCGGAGGATGCGGTTCAGCGAGGAGGCATCGTTGAGGTCTCCGTAGTGAAGGACGAGACGGACGTCCTCGTCGTGCGGATCCTGGTAGATCGGATCGATACGCTGGGTGTTGAAGGAGGACGAGCGGCGCACGATGCCGTGCACCTCGTAGTCTTTCTCGAGCAGGAGCTCGGCCAGATACGAGCCGTCCTGTCCGGTGATGCCGGTGATCAGCGCCCTGCGCCGTTTGGTCATGGTCTCAGGCCCTCACAACCCGCGCCGCAACGGACGGCGGGACGATGTTGCGTGTGTCGATGACGAGTCGGGTCCGGCTGTAGAGCGCCGGCTCTTTGAATGCGGTGTGTCCGGTCGAGACGAGCACCGCGTCGTACTTCCCAAACTCCTCGGCGGTGCAGGGCACGGACACGAGGTCGAGGTCGTGCTTCCGCCCTTTCCGCGCGGCGGGGACGAGAGGATCGCAGTACGACACCACCGCGCCCCGCTCCTGCAGCAGCTCGATCAGCTCGAACGACGGCGATTCGCGATCGTCGTCGATGTCGGCCTTGTACGAGAGGCCGAGCACCAGCACGCGCGCACCGACGATGCTCCGGCCCTCCTCGTTCACCGCCTCGGCCACCTTGGCCACGACGTAGCGGGGCATGGACGTGTTGACCTCCCCCGCCAGCTCGATGAAGCGCGCCCAGACCCCGTACTCCGCCGCCTTCCAGGTCAGGTAGAAGGGATCGAGCGGGATGCAGTGGCCGCCCAGGCCCGGTCCGGGATAGAAGGGCATGAAGCCGAAAGGCTTGGTCTTGGCCGCTTCGATCACTTCCCAGACGTTGATGCCCATCCGGTCGAAGATGACTTTCATCTCGTTGACCAGGGCGATGTTGACGGCACGAAAGATGTTCTCCAGCAGCTTCGATGATTCGGCCACCTCGGCGGAGCCGACTTCGTGCACGCTGTCGATGGCGCCGCGATAGAGGGCGCTGGCCGCACGCAGCGAAGGCTGGTCGATACCACCGACCACCTTCGGGATGTTCTTGGTCTGATAGCGCTCGTTGCCCGGGTCTTCGCGCTCCGGCGAGAAGGCCAGAAAGAAGTCGGTCCCGCAGCGCAGCCCTTTGGCTTCGAAGCGCGGCAGCATCTCCTCGCGCGTCGTGCCGGGGTAGGTCGTCGATTCCAGGACGACCAGCTGGCCGGGCCGCAAGTGCTGGGCGATGGCCTCGGCGGTCATGCGCACGTACTTGAGGTCCGGCTCACGATGCGTACCGAGCGGCGTCGGTACGCAGACCAGGATGGCGTCGCACTCCGCGAGGCGGCTGAAGTCCGAGACGGCGGCCGCCTTCCCGCTCAGGAACGCACGCGAGACCCGCTCCGCGCCGATGTGGCGGATGTAGGTCTCGCCACGCATGAGCTTCTCCGGCTTGGCCGGATCGACGTCGAAGCCGATCACCGGAAAGCCGGACTCCTCGTACAGGAGCACGAGCGGGAGGCCGACGTAGCCGAGACCGATCACACCCACCACCGCCTCGCGCGCCGCGACGCGATCGAGGAGGGTCTGCAAATGTGACGTTTCGACGGCGGCGTCACTCATTCGTGGAAGTACTCCCGGTACCATTCGACGAAGCGGGCGATGCCGGTGGCGAGCGGCGTCTGCGGGCGGAACCCGACGGCGCGTTCGAGCTCGCGCACGTCGGCCATGGTCGAGACCACGTCTCCCGGTTGCATCGGCAGGAACTCCATGTCTGCCTTCTGCCCGAGGCATTGCTCCAGGATGGCGATGCAGTCGAGGAGCAGGACCGGCTGGTTGTTGCCGATGTTGAAGACCCGGTACGGCGCGGAGCTCGTGGCGGGATCGGGAGCGTCGCCGTTCCACTCCGGATTCGGCTGCGCCGGCTGGTCGAGCGAGCGCATCACCCCTTCCACGATGTCGTCCACGTAGGTGAAGTCGCGGATCATCTGCCCTTCGTTGAAGACCGGGATGCGCTCCCCCGCCAGGATGCCGCGGGTGAATTTGAAGAGGGCCATGTCGGGACGCCCCCACGGGCCGTACACGGTGAAGAAGCGCAGACCGGTGACGGGCAGGCGGAAGAGATGGGCGTAGGTGTGCGCCATCAGCTCGTTGGCCTTCTTGGTCGCGGCGTAGAGCGAGACGGGGTGGTCGACATTGTGGTGCTCGCTGAAGGGCTGGTTGGTGTTGGCTCCGTAGACGGAGCTGGTGGAGGCGAAGACGAGGTGCTCGACGCCGTTGTGGCGGCAGCCTTCCAGGATGTTGACGAAGCCGGTGATGTTGGCCTCGGTGTAGGCATGCGGGTTGGTGAGCGAGTAGCGCACGCCGGCCTGGGCCGCGAGATTGACCACCCGCGCCGGCTTTTCGGTGGCGAAGAGCGATGCCATGCCGTCGCGGTCGGCAATGTCCAGCTTCAGAAAGCGGAAGTTCGGGTGGCGCTGGAGGCGGGCCAGCCGCGCGGCTTTCAGGGTTGGATCGTAATAATCGTTGAGGTTGTCGATGCCGAGGACTTCATCGCCGCGCCCGAGCAGCCGCTCCGCGAGGTGATAGCCGATGAAGCCGGCGGCGCCGGTTACGAGAATCCTGGTGAATGCGTCCTTATCTCTCTGCCGCCCGATTAGATACGAAGGGTTGGCGACCTGACAACTGCCTGCGGCTTGACGCGCCGGTACGCGGCTGAGATGCTGTCGGCGCCGACACCATCGGTATAGGGATACGCGAAATAGAAATGGCCGATCAGCACCACGAAGTCCACCAGGCGGAGCCCATCGAGCCGCCGATATCCATCAGCCGCCTGCTGCACATCCTCCGCGCCTATCTTCCGGCCATGCTTCTGGCCCTGCTGGCCGTGGCGGTCGGCTATTGCATCGTGGCGCTCGGCAGCTATCTCTTCTCCCCTTCCGAACGGATCACGGCGCTGCCGTTCCGGCTGGAGTTCGACGGGGCCACCCGCGGGGAGTACCCGAACGGAACGAAGTTCTCCTCGGCGGAGATCGTCTCCACGCCGGTGCTGCTGAAGGTGTTCAAGGACAACAAGCTGGATCGGTATACGAACTTCGCCGATTTCACCCGTTCGATCTTCGTGCTCGAATCGAACTCGATGGCCGAGGCGCTGGCCAGTGACTATCAGGCCCGCATGGCCGATCCGCGGATCACGCCGGTCGACCGCGACCGGATTCAACGTGAGTACGAGCAGAAGCGGGCCAGCCTCAGCAAGAATCAGTTTTCGATCAATTACCTCCGGCCGGCCGGCAATGGCGCCGTCCCGGAGCCGGTGGTGCGGAAGATCCTGGCCGAGATTCTCCGCGGCTGGGCCAGCTTTGCGGCGACCGAGCAGCGCGTGCTCTCGTATCGGGTGACCGTGCTGTCGCCCGACATCGTCGCGCCGACGTCAATCGATCAGGAGCCTCTGGCGGCCACGCACGTGCTGCGGACGAAGACGATGCGGCTCCTCGACAATCTCCGCTCGATGCACGATCTGCCCGGCGCGGACCTGGCCCGGTCGAAGAGGAATGGCCTCTCCCTGGCCGATGTGGCGGTGCGGCTCGAAGAGATCGTCCGCTTCCGGCTCGAGCCTCTCCTGCCGACGGTGACGTCGACCAACCCGTCGGCGGCACGGCGCTTCCTGCAGATTCAGCTCGCGTACGACCAGCGCCAGCTCACCGCGCAGGAGGACCGGGTGAAATCCATCCGGGAAGCGCTCGACCTGTATACCCGAACGCAGCGGCAGCCCGACGGCGCCGACGCGGTCCGCCAGAGCGGGACCTCGCAGGTCGCGCCGGAGACGCCGGGGAGCGAGACCGTGGTCCTCACCGACACGTTCCTCGACCGCCTGACCGCACTGACGACGAACGCGGCCGACCTGTCCTACCGCCAGCGCCTTGCGGACCTCTACCGCGACGAGGTCTCGGACCAGGTGCCGCTGCAGCTCGCCGTCACCTACGACGAGCAGGCCCTGCAGGATCTCAGCGGCGGCGGGAACGCCGCACCTGCCGCCAACGTGCAACAACAGCTCGATACGACGCGGACGGAGATCCGCGAGCTGGTGGTGACGATGAACGAGATCTACGCCGCCATCTCCCGCAACCTCAATCCTTCCACCGCTCTCTACGCGGCCTCTGTGCCGTACACCCGCATCCAGCGCAGCGCCGACCTCCGCCGCCTGGCCCTCTTCGGCGTCCTGGTCATGCTCCTCGCCGTCCCCGTGGTGTTGATCCTCGCGCTCGTCCACCATCGCGTGAAGCGGGAGGAGCGGGCGGAGGAGGAGCTGTTGGAGGGGGAGAGCGTGTAGTTTGCGGGCTGGTGACGGGGCCTCCCGGCGGGAATGTTGAATGTTCAATGTTGAATGTTGAATGTTGAATGACCGGGGAAGAGACCCGGAGCCGCATTCAACATTCAACATTGAGCATTCAACATTCAACATTCCCGCCGGGAGGCCCCCGGTCCGGTCCTCACCTAAAACACATACCGCGCATTCGCCCACACCCTCTCCAACGCCTGATTCAAGTCCGGTCCCGGCTGCACGCGAAAGTGGTGGTTGACCTTCAGCCGTAGCTCCGCTTTCCCGGCCGATTCCCGAAGCGGCGCGGGGAGCTCGATGATCGTCACCGTCACCGGGATCTCGCCGGGATGCTCCTCGACGATCTCGCGGATCTTCTTGACCGTGTCCTCGCTCATGCGCGGGTAGGCCACCTCGAGAGCGATCTCTTTCACCTTCTTGTCGCGGATGCCGTCGAGCGGGATGATCTCCAGCGCCGACAGCTCGGGCGTGATCGGCGACTCGTGGAAGGCCGCGGCATGCGCGGCGAAGCTCGGCGCTTCGGCCGGCACCGGCGGAACGTCGCCGTTCTCCGCCAGGTCCAGCATGGCGCTGTTGAACGCATCCGCTTCGGATACGTCGGCCGACGCCTCAGCCGCGGCCGGCCCGCCGAAGAGGGCGAAGTTGTTCGTGCGGTCGCCGTACTTTTCGCGCTCCACTTCCTTCGGATCGCGCTCCTCTTCCGCATCCTCGAGCCGCAGCTCGTAGGCGGAGATGCGCGCGCCACGCGCCTCCGGGTGCCCGCCGTACTCGTCGTCGATCTGCTGCGCCGACTGCTCCGCCGATTGCAGCGACGCGCTTCGGCCCGTCACCTGACCGCCCGTGTCCTTGACCATGGCCGTGCACAGCACCGCCACACCGTTGTCCAGCCAGCGCATGTACTTCGCGTAGAGGTCGGAGAAACAGACCACCTCCACGGAGCCGTATTGATCGTCGAGGAAGAACTTGGCCATCATCTTCCCCTCGTTCGGCCCCTTCTTGATCTTCGACTTCTTCATCTGCGAGACGATCCCGCCGATGTTCACCTGCTGGTCCACGAACTTGTACAGCGTGTCCGTGTTCACGCCCGGCGCGAAGATACTCAGGTCCTCCGAGTACTTATTGAGCGGGTGCCCGGTGATGTAGAAGCCGAGGGTCTCCTTCTCGTTCCGCAGCTTCTCGTCCTCGGGCCATTCCTGCCCCGCCACGAACTTCTGAGGGACGGACGTCGCGGTGTGCGTCGGCGTCCCGCCGCCGAACATGGAGAAGAGCGAATTCTGCCCCTTCTCCTTCTCGTCCTTGCCGCGCTGCGCCGAATCGGCGGTCGATTCGATCTGCTCGTACAGCACGCGCCGCGGCTGCCCGAGAAAATCGAACGAGCCCGACTTGATCAGCGCTTCCAGCACCTTCTTGTTGCACGCGCGGAGGTCCACCTCCTCGCAAAAACCGAGGAGCGAAGAGAAACGGCCGATCTTCTGCCGCGCGATCAGGATCGACTCCACCGCGCTCTCCCCCACCCCCTTCACCGCGCCGAGGCCGAATCGGATGTTCTGCCCCACCACCGTGAAATACATATTCGACTCGTTCACGTCGGGCGGCATCACTTCCACGCCCATCGACTTCGCTTCCTGGATGAACTTGACCACCGCGTCGGTCTTGTCCATTTCGGAGCTCATCAGCCCGGCCAGGAAGTGCCGCGGGTGGTGCACCTTCAGCCACGCCGTCTGGTATGCGACCAGCGCGTACGCTACCGAGTGCGACTTGTTGAAGCCGTAGCGGGCGAACGGCTCGATGTAATCGAAGATCTCGTTGGCCTTCTTCGCTTCGTAGCCGATGGCGGTGGCACCGGAGACGAACTTCCCGCGCTCGGCGGCCATGACTGCCACGTCCTTCTTGCCCATGGCTTTGCGCAGCAGGTCGGCCTGCCCGAGCGAGTAGCCGGCCACGCGCTGCGCGATCTGCATGACCTGCTCCTGGTAGACGATGACGCCGTACGTCTCCTCGAGCACTTCCTTCATCACCGGCACGAGGTACTTCACGGCCTTGCCGTTCTTGCGTCGCACGTACTCGTCGACCATCCCCGCATCGAGCGCGCCGGGTCGATAGAGCGCGTTCAGCGCGGCCAGGTCTTCGAACTGCGTCGGCCGCGCCTTGCGCAGCAGATCGACCATTCCGCCCGACTCGAACTGGAACACACCCTTCGTGCGCCCTTCCTGAAAAAGCCGGAAGACCTCGGGGTCGTCGAGCGGAATGCCCTCG
>JAXDJK010000316.1:0-2651 GCA_034665665.1 Acidobacteriota bacterium | reverse complement strand
CTCGACGCCCAGCTCGACGACCAGGCCCGCGCCTTTCTCACCGGGCCACTCGGTGCGCGCTTCAGGAAAGATGGCGACCGCCTGGTCATCCGCGTCACCAAGATCATGGATTGGTTCGGCGACGACTTCGACAAATGGGGCGGCGGCAAGGCCGCGTTCATCCGCAGGTACATGCCTGCCGACAAGCAGCGCCTGATCGACCAGGCCGGCGATCGGATCGATTTCGAGTACGACGATTACGACTGGTCGCTGAACGACTGGCGCCGCTGAGTCCTCTCGCTGAGCCTGTCCCGAAACTTGCACGTAGCGATCGAGACGATTCGGTAAGATGCTCGACGAGAGATGGTAGCCAAAGCAGAGAACGAAGAACGGGTTCCCGTTCAGCCGGAGAAGGACTCCGTTGCCGCGGCCGAAGTGTCGCTGTACCGCAACGTCCTGAAGATCAAAAAGGACCACGGGCTGGAGAACCTCGGCATCTCGTTTTACGACGCCGAGACCACCATCCAGTGGTCCTACAACGCCGACCACTACTTCCACGCCGCCTCCACGATGAAGCTGGCCGTGCTCCTCGGCGTCTTCCGCCAGGTCGACCGCGGGGAGATCACCCTCGACGCGCCGGTGCACGTCCGCAACCGCTTCACCAGCATCGTCAACCAGGAACCGTTCATGCTCGACCTTCGGCGCGATGCCGATCCCGACGTGTACGGCCACCTCGGCAAGACCCTGACCGTGCGCGAGCTCTCCTACTGGATGATCACCAAGTCCAGCAACCTGGCCACGAACCTGCTCGTGGACGTGGTCGGCATCCCCACCGTGCAGCAGGCCCTCGACGAGCTGGACATCGACGGCGTGAAAGTCCTGCGCGGCGTCGAGGACAACCGCGCCTTCGAGGCGGGTCTCAACAACGAAGTCACGGCCAACGGCCTGCTCAAGCTCCTGAAAATGATCGCGGACGGAAAGGCGTATTCGCAGGAGCTCTGCGACGAAATGCTCGACATCATGCTCGACCAGCAGTACCGCAGCGGCATCCCGGCGGGCCTCCCGAAGGCCGTGCGCGTGGCGCACAAGACCGGCAACATCTCCACCGTTCATCACGACGCAGGCATCGTCTACATCGGTGAACGCGCGCCGTACGTGCTGGTGATCCTCACGCAGTTCGCGGCCGAGAAAGGTCGCGGCACCGCCGTGGCCGAGGTCTCGCGCGACATCTTCAACACCCTCGCTGGAAGTGTGTATGAGTAGTGAGGTGCTGGAAGCCCAGGGGCTGAAAGTCGTCGACGCCTTCGATCTCGACGACGAGCTGCGCGGGGTGTTGAAGCCGGGAGAGCTGGTCCGCGATTCGAGCGGCCGCCGGCATCGCCTGCCGCGCTACTTCTACGAGATCCCCTCGCACGAGGTGGCGCTGAAGACCCGCTTCACGCCCCACTTCGGCTTGAACGAGTTCATCCTCACCGACCTCAAGGAAGCCGCGCGTCTCCAGCGCTACCCGAAGTACGTCCCCTGCGCGGTACGCATCCTGGCCTTCTACCTCGAGCAGTTCCGGAACGCGGCCAACGCCTCGGTGCACATCGCGGTGAACGGGGCCTATCGTTCGCCGTCCCACAAGCTCTCCCTCCACGCCACCCCGCACATGTGGGGCACGGCGGCGGACGTCTTCCGCATCGGGACGACCATTCTCAAGACGCAGGACGCGATCGAAAAGTACAACGTGATCGCCGAGGACCTGAGCGAGGACGTGCGGGTCCTCCCGTACGGCCACACCACCGGCAAGGCCGCGGACGATCACGTCCACATCGACCTCGGATTCATCACCTACATCCCCCGCGAGATCAGCGAAGACCGGATGGAGCAACCTCAGGAGAACCGCCCGCGGTTCGCCTTCGAGGAGCGCCGCCGCGTCGACCGCCGCGGCGCTACGGTCGGGGCCGGCGTGGACGTCGAAGGCGAGCAGTAGGCCGGCTTTCCGGAGCTCGACGCGGGCCTGCCGTTTGCTTAGGCAGAGTCCGCAGCGTAGTCCAGCAACCCTCCGGAGTCACATGCCGCCTCTGAATTGGAAAGACGAGCTCGAAAGCGAAGTTCTCCGTGGCCGACGTACCTGGCTGGACATGCCGGTCATCGGCATGGAGTCGGAGTTCAACGTCTGGCTCGACGAAGTCGAGATCATCCCCGAAGATTATTGGAAGCACCCCCAGAACTTCATCGACGCGCCGCTCCTGGCGCGGGAGAAGACCTCTTCCCAGCTCCCCACCGGCGGCGCGGTCTACTTCGACCGCGGCGTGATCGAGGTGGTCACCCCGGTCATCGAGCTGGCGGAGCACAGCACGGCCCGCATGGTCCGCAACCTGTGGGAGCAGATCGGCTTCGTCCGCGATCAGCTCACCCGCTGGGAGAAGAAGACCGGCCACACCGTCCGCCTCAAGGCGTACAGCACGCACTACAACATCTCCTACGAGATCCCGAAATCGCTGCAGAACCGGAAACGGAACGAGAAGGCGCTGGCGCTTTTGCTCGCGTACATCCTGCCGGTGCCGGTGATGCTGATCGCGTCGAACCGGCGCTCGACCGGCGTCGGCGTTCGCCCACGCGGAAGCCGCATCGAAGTCACCGTCGACTTCACGCCCGATCCCGGACTGATGATCGCCACCGCGGCG
>JAXDJK010000315.1:0-4677 GCA_034665665.1 Acidobacteriota bacterium | reverse complement strand
CACGACAGCAGTGCCGACTGGGAGGAAGTGCGCATGCAGCCGCTGGTCAACGATCGCTGGTGCGCCGAGCTCCGCGTCGACCGGCTCGGCTTCCACCGCTTCCGCATCGAAGCGTGGATCGATCACTTCCTGACCTGGCACCGCGACCTGAAGAAACGGGTCGACGGCGGCACGGCCGACGACGAGCTCGAGGTCCAGCTGCAGATCGGCCTCCGCTACATCCGGGCCGCCGCCGACCACGCCAATCCGCGCGACCGCCGCAAGTTCGAGACCTTCATCGGCATGCTCGAGAGCAGCGACCCCGTGCAGGACCGCATCGAAGACCTCTGGAGCGAAGACCTCCTCGCGCTGATGTGGCGCAACGCCCCGCGGCATTTCGTCACCGGCAGCGCCGAATACAGCATCGAAGTCGATCGCGCTCGCTCCGCATTCAGCACCTGGTACGAGCTCTTTCCGCGATCCACCGCCGAACAGCCCGGCCAGCACGGCACATTCAAAGACGTCGAGCGCCAGCTCGCGCGCATCGCGCGCATGGGCTTCGACGTGCTCTACCTTCCGCCCATCCACCCCATCGGCACCACGTTTCGCAAGGGCAAGAACAACGTCGTCACCGCGGAGCCGGACGACGTCGGCAGCCCCTGGGCCATCGGCGCACCCGAAGGCGGTCACAAGGCCACGCATTCCGACCTCGGCACGATCGAAGACTTCCAGCACCTGGTGCAACGCGCCAAAGAGCACGGTCTCGAGTTGGCGATGGACATCGCCTTCCAGGTCTCACCC
Organism: Acidobacteriota bacterium; assembly: GCA_034665665.1. Classification (GTDB taxonomy): domain Bacteria; phylum Acidobacteriota; class Thermoanaerobaculia; order Gp7-AA8; family Gp7-AA8; genus DASWOB01. The sequence goes on along the minus strand of JAXDJK010000315.1, from coordinate 3,897 downwards.
GACCATCCCTACGTAAAGGAACATCCGGAGTGGTTCCTGGCGCGGCCCGACGGCACCATCCAATACGCCGAGAACCCGCCCAAAAAATACCAGGACATCTATCCCTTCCACTTCGAGAGCGAAGGATGGCAGGAGCTGTGGCACGAGCTGCGCGACGTCTTCGCCTTCTGGGCCACGAAAGGCGTGCGCATCTTCCGCGTCGACAACCCGCACACCAAGCCGCTGCCGTTCTGGGCCTGGTGCCTCAATGAGCTGAAGCGTGAATGGCCCGACCTGATCTTCCTGGCCGAAGCCTTCACCCGGCCGAAGATCATGTACCGCCTGGCCAAGGCCGGCTTCAGCCAGTCCTACACCTACTTCGCCTGGCGCAACACGCAGCACGAGCTGCAGGAGTACTTCGAGGAGATCACCAAGCCGCCGGTCAGCGACTTCTTCCGCCCCAACGCCTGGCCGAACACGCCCGACATCCTCACCGAGTTCCTGCAGCACGGCGGCGGGCCCGCCTTCGCGCAGCGGCTCGTGCTCGCGGCCACGCTCTCCGCGAACTACGGCATCTACGGACCGCCGTACGAGCACTTCGTGAATGAGCCGCGCGAGCAGGGGAGTGAGGAGTACCGCAACTCCGAAAAGTACGAGCTGCACCACTGGACGCCATCGGACGACGACCTCTCCGCGTTCATCACCGCGGTCAACCGCATCCGCCGCGACAACATCGCCCTGCAGCAGAACGCCACGCTCGCCTTCCACCCCTGCGAGAACGAGCAGATGATCTGCTACAGCAAGACGGCCGGTGAGAACGCGCTGGTGGTGGTGGTCAATCTCGATCCGCACAACCCCCAGTCCACGTGGATCGACCTCGACCTGGAGGCCCTGCGGCTCGACACCGGCCGCCCCTTCCAGGTCCACGACCTCCTGAGCGGCGCGCGCCACACCTGGCACGGCCCGCGGAACTTCGTGCAGCTCAACCCGCACGTCGTGCCGGCGCACATCTTCCGCATCCGGCGGCGCGTGCGCACCGAGAAGGACTTTGAATACTTCCTGTGAGGAGTGCTGAGCGGCGCCTCAGCCGACTGACGTTATGAGTGAAGACCTTTGGTACAAAGACGGGATCATCTACCAGACGCACGTCCGTGCGTTCTACGACAGCAACAACGATGGCATCGGTGATTTCGCCGGCCTGACGCAGAAGCTCGATTACCTGCAGGACCTCGGCGTCAACATCCTCTGGCTCCTGCCGTTCTACCCCTCGCCTCTGCGCGACGACGGCTACGACATCGCCAACTACACCGCCGTCAATCCCGCCTACGGCACGCTGGCCGACTTCAAAGCCTTCCTCAAGGAAGCGCATCGCCGCGGCATCCGCGTGGTCACGGAGCTGGTCATCAACCACACCAGTGACCAGCACCCCTGGTTCCAGAAGTCGCGCCGCGCCAAGCCCGGCAGCCCCTGGCGCGACTTCTACGTCTGGAGCGACACGCCCGACAAGTACCGCGACGCACGCTTCATCTTCATGGACTGCGAGTCCTCGAACTGGGCCGGGGATCCGGTGGCCAAGTCGTACTACTGGCACCGCTTCTTCTCGCACCAGCCCGACCTCAACTTCGACAACCCGGCCGTGCATCAGGCGCTGATCAAGGCCCTCGAGTTCTGGATGGACCTCGGCGTGGACGCCTTCCGCCTCGATGCCATTCCCTACCTCTTCGAGCGCGAAGGCACCACCTGCGAGAACCTGCCGGAGACACACGAGTACCTGAAGAGCATCCGGCGGCACATGGACGAGCACTACCCCGGACGCATGCTGCTCGCGGAAGCGAATCAGTGGCCCGAGGACTCGCTGCCGTACTTTGGGGACGGGGATGAATGCCATATGGCATTTCACTTCCCGGTGATGCCGCGCATGTACATGTCGCTGGCGATGGAAGACCGCTTCCCGATCATCGACATCATGAGCCAGACCCCGCCCATCCCGGAGAACTGCCAGTGGGCGATGTTCCTGCGCAACCACGACGAGCTGACGCTGGAGATGGTCACGGACGAAGACCGCGACTACATGTGGCGCACGTACGCGAAGGACGCCAAGGCGCGCATCAACCTCGGCATTCGCCGCCGGCTGGCACCGCTGCTCGACAACCACCGCTCGCGCATCCACCTGCTGAACGGCCTGCTGTTCTCGTTCCCCGGCACGCCGATCGTCTACTACGGCGACGAGATCGGGATGGGCGACAACATCTACCTCGGTGACCGCAACGGCGTCCGCACGCCGATGCAGTGGAGTGCCGACCGCAACGCCGGCTTCTCGCGCTGCAATCCGCAACAGCTCTTCTTCCCCCTGATCATCGATCCCGAGTACCACTACGAGCAGGTCAACGTCGAGGCGCAGCAGAACAACCAGTACTCGCTGCTCTGGTGGATGAAGCGCCTGATCGCCATGCGCAAGCGCTACCGCGCCCTCGGACGCGGATCGATGGAGTTCCTCCATCCCGAGAACCGCAAGGTGCTGGCCTACGTGCGGCGCTACCAGGATGAAACGACGGACGAGACCATCCTGGTCGTCGCCAACCTCTCGCGCCTGGTGCAGTGCTTCGAGCTCGACGTCCCGCAGTTCCGCGGCATGGTGCCGGTGGAGCTGTCGGGCGGCACGAAGTTCCCGGCCATCGGCGACCGGCCGTACTTTTTGAATCTCAGTCCGTTCGCCTTCTACTGGTTCATCCTCCAGCCGGCCGACGTCACGGCCACCGTCGACGATCAAGTGCCGCTCGTCTCCGCGCGCACGTGGGAAGAGCTGTTCGCCACGCGCCAGCGCGACACGCTGGAGGTCGCGCTCAAGCGCTATCTCCGCTCGCGCCGCTGGTTCGGCGGCAAGGCCCGCACGATGAGCAGCGTCACGGTCAGCGACTCGATCGAGCTGGGCGAGCACCGTCTGCTGATCCTGCGCGTCGACTACCACGAGGGGGAGCCGGAGCAATACCTCCTGCCGGTGAGCATCAAGCAGGTGCGGCGCGAGAAGGACGATCAGGGTGCGCCCACGCGCATCGCCCGCCTCAACGACGGCGCGCTGCTGTACGAGCCGATCCAGGACCACGCCTTCGCCGCCTCACTGCTCGACGCCGTCGCGCGCAAGCGCACGCTCAAGGGCGATCGCGGCAGCGGCACCGGCGTGCCCACGCGTGCCTTCCGCGAGCTGCGCGGCAGCGAGCCGCTCGACGCGCACGTGCTCGCGGCGGAGCAGAGCAACACCGCCATCATTTACGGCCAGCGGCTGTTCCTCAAACTCTTCCGCCGTCTCGAGGCGGGGATCAACACGGACTTTGAGATCACCCGCTTCCTCAACGAGGAGACGCCGTTCGAGCACACGCCGCGTGTGGCCGGCACGATCGAATACCGCAACCAGCGCGGCGAGCCGACCACGCTGGCCATCCTGCAGGGTTTCACCCCGAACGCCGGCGACGCCTGGAGCTACACGCTCGACGCGATCGGCCGCTACTTCGACGGCTTGCTCAGCGACCCGGACGCGGCGGAGCGTGTGGCGAAGTCGATACCGCAGGACACCGTCTTCCAGCTCGCGCAGCGTCCTGTGCCGGATGCTGCGCGCGAGATCATCGGCGGCTATCTCGCCGACGCGGAGCTCCTCGGGACGCGCACGGCGCAGATGCATCTGGCGCTGGCTTCGCGGGACGACGACCCCGCCTTCGCGCCCGAGTCGTTCACGCCGCACTACCAGCGGTCGATCTATCAATCCATGCGCACACAGGTCGTGCGGACCATGCAGCTGGTGCGCAAGCGCGGGAAGGAAAACCCCGAGCTGGCGGCGCTCGCGTCGCAGGAGCCGGCGCTGCACGAGCGCATCCGCGAGGTGCTGCACGGGAAGCTCGCGGGCTCGCGCATCCGCGTCCACGG
>JAXDJK010000314.1:0-2537 GCA_034665665.1 Acidobacteriota bacterium | reverse complement strand
AGCCCGAGCGTCCGATCGGAATTCGCGACGAAATCGGGATACACCTGCATCGAGTAAAGCGGCGCGACGGACTCCTCTCCCGAACCTGCCTTACGCAGAATCGCGCCGTCGATGGTCGTATTGTCGGTGCTGCCCTGGAGCGCGATCGACGTCGCATAGATGATGTTCGCCCAGCCGGAATTCGCGTTCGTGGCCATGGTCGTGTAGTTGCCGCCGCGGATGTGGTTGTTCGTGCACTCCGCGATGCTCGGATGCGTGAGGCCGCTGACCGTCGTCGAGATCGAGTAGATGTTGTCGGCCGTCAGCGTGAGCGGGATATCGGCGTTGATCTGCAGGTTGTCGTAGACGCCCGACTCCGCACCGCGATTGTAAATACCGAGCGAGCCATGATTGCCGTTCGCCGTCGGCTGCGACGCGAAGTCGATGTAGACGCGCCGGATGGTCTGGTGCTGCGGAAAGTTCATGTATCCGGAGCCGCCCACGGTCTTCTGCCCGCGCGCCTGGAAGATGCCGATCGTGGACTGGGGGTTCTGTTCCGAGTTGGCCTGGACGATGCCGAAATCCTCGAGGTTCAGGAAATCGCGGCCGGTCGTATCGAGGACCATGCCGCCCGTGCTGCCGATGAGGATCGTCTCCAGCGGACCGTCACCCCGAAGCGTGAGCGCCTGATCGCCCGCGAACTGGCCAACCTGGTTCGTCGACTTGGCGGTGAAATCGATCCGTGTGGTGATCTTGTAGTAGCCGGCCGGCGCGTAGAGCACGCCGTCGTACGGCGGCGTCGCCTCCAGTGCGGTCAGCGCCGCCTGAATGCCGGCCGTCCCGTCGATGGACGTCCAGGGATTGGCCGCCGTTCCGGTACCACCGGTGGCGTAACTGGTCACGTTCACAACGGCGGCATGGGCAGCGAACGAGGAAAACAGCACCGCGAGGGTCACGATCAGAATGCGTTTCATAGCATCCTCCTTAGGGAGGAAGTATGGCTGGACGCATCCGGGGGCCCGAGGAATCTACCTGCTGGGGAGCGACGGCGCTCGCGCCGTGAGGAAGGGCGGTCCGCGACCGCCCCACTCACGCTATTGGGCGTAGAGACGCCAACGCTACGGAGCCGTCGACGGTGCCGGGAAGGCCACCTGAGACCAGGCGTCGCCGGTGATGTTGTCCACCGAGGAGGCCCAGGCCTGCCACGACGTCCCGATCCCGTTCGTGCTGATGTTCTGCACGATCACCTGGAACGTTCCGTTGGACGTACCGGGCAGATTGATCTGCTGGATCGCGCGGGCCGGGACGTCGATCTCCGTCGACTCGCCCGCGCCGGTCTGGCTGCCGACGGTGGTGATCCGGAAGCGCTGGGCCACGGTGGCGTTGTTCATCACGCCGGCATTCAGGCGGTAACGGTCGGCATCGCGGCGGACGCCGAAGATCCATTTGATGTTGTTGGCCACGTTCTGCACGATCAGCGCGGGAAAGGTCTGCGAGAGCGTGCCGCTGGCGCCATCCGGCCGCGGTGTCCAGATGCGCGACGTGGCGTGCAACTGGCCGTTCGGATCGGGGGTGCCGTCCGCCGTCACGGCGATGATCTCGATCGCGCCGAGACCTGACTGGTTGAGGACGTTCGTCACGAAGTCCTCGGACGAAAAGCCGCTGCGCGCGCCGACGTTCAGCGTGCGGTCCGGCACGCTGTCGCCGCTGCTTCCCTGCGGGAGCCAGTGCATCTCCACCCGCTGGTCGGCGTTCCGGAAGTTGATGACGTTGATGTCGCTGCGGAAAAACGTGCCGTTGCTGCCGGCGATGGCACCGGCCACCGGGATGACCAGCCGCGGTCCCGAGGTGGTGGGAGTGAAGAGGTCGTTCGTCACCGGCGTGGAGGGCTGGGCGGCGAGGGTCGAGGCGAGGAGTAGGGGAGCGAGGGGAGACAGCAGACGGAACATCAGGGATCGGTTCAACATAGGCAAAAAGGGAGCAACAACCGGGCCGCGCTCGTTCGGCGCCGCGGAATTTCCTGACACAAAACGCACACGCTGAGGCAGCAAACTTGCACCGGGAGGCCGATCGGCGTTCAACTATCACCTGAGGTGCTGTCAATGCGTATCGCTGTTCGAGTCGCGCTCGTCCTCTCGTTCCTGCTCGTTCTCACCGGCACGGCCCAGGCCCAGTACTTCGGGCAGAACAAGGTCCAGTGGGAACGGTTCGACTTCAAAGTCCTCCAGACGGAACATTTCGACATCTACTACTACGACCGGGAAGCCGACGTGGTGAACGACATCGGCCGGATGGCGGAGCGGTGGTACGCGCGGCTCTCGCGCACCTTCAACCACTCCTTCCGGAAGAAGCCGATCGTCCTCTACGCCAACTCCGCCGACTTCCACCAGACCACCACCACCGGCGGGATGATCGGCGAAGGGACGGGCGGCTTCACCGACGCCTTCATGAACCGCGTCGTCCTCCCGCTCACCGGTGACTACTCCCAGAACGATCACGTCCTCGGCCACGAGATGGTCCACGTCTTCCAGTACGACATCGCCGCGACCGCGAACTCG
>JAXDJK010000313.1:0-2675 GCA_034665665.1 Acidobacteriota bacterium | reverse complement strand
AACTCCGAGGAACCCGAGGAACCCCGAGGAACTGCTTCTCCCCCCAACCAATCCATGCCGAAAGTCCTCATCGTCGAAGACCAGCCCGCGGTGGCGAAGGCGCTGCGGCTGCTGTTCGAGCTCCATGAGATCGAGGCGGATGCGACGGACAGTCCGGACGCGGCGCTTCGGCTCGTGGAGAAGGGGGCGGTCGACGTCGTCCTGCAGGACATGAATTTCACCCCCGGCGCGACGAGCGGGGAGGAGGGTGCGGCCCTCTTCCGGCGCGTGCGCATGGCCGATCCGGACGTGCCGGTCCTGCTGCTCACGGCCTGGACTTCGCTGGAGACGGCGGTGCAGCTGGTGAAGGAAGGGGCCAGTGATTACCTCGCAAAGCCCTGGGATGATGCGAAACTGATCGCTACCGTGCGCAATCTTCTCCAGCTTCGCGAGCTGAAACGCGAAAACATCCGCCTCCGCAGCGACCGCTCCCGCTCCCGTGCCGCGCTCGCGCGCGAGAACGACCTGTGCGGCATCATCTACGAGAGCGAGCCGATGCACCGCGTGGTCACGCTGGCCGTGCAGGTGGCCAAGTCGGACGTGGCGGTGCTGATCACCGGCCCGAATGGCGCCGGCAAGGAGAAGATCGCCGAGATCGTGCACGCCTGCTCCCGCCGCCGCAATAAGCCGCTGATCAAGCTGAACGCGGGCGCAATCCCCGACGACCTGATCGAGAGTGAGCTCTTCGGCGCGGAGCCGGGCGCGTACACCGGCTCGCAGCGGCTGCGGCTGGGCCGCTTCGAGGCCGCGCACGGCGGGACGCTCTTCCTCGACGAGATCGGCAATCTCTCCCCCGCGGGGCAGATGAAGCTGTTGCGCGTGCTGCAGAGTGGCGAGTTCGAGCGCCTCGGGTCATCCGAGACCCGGCGCGTGGACGTACGGGTGGTCTGCGCCACGAACGCCGATCTCCGCCACGGCATCGCCCGCGGTACGTTTCGGCAGGATCTCTACTTCCGCATGAACGTGATCGAGCTGGCCGTGCCGCCGCTGGCCGACCGGCGTGAGGACATCCTGCCGCTGGCGCGCGCGTTCCTCGGCGGACGGGTGGAGAAGCTGACCGATGAATCGATCCAGGTCCTGCTGGGGCACGACTGGCCCGGCAATGTCCGCGAGCTGCAGAACCGCATCCTCCGCGCGACCGTAATCGCCGAAGGGGACGACATCCGTCCGGAAGACCTCGGGTTCGGGGTGGAGGAAGGGCGGGGCGGCGACGGCGACACGCCGATGGAGAAGATGCACATCGAAGTGGCACTCCTGAACGCCCACGGCAGCGTCTCGCGCGCCGCGGAGGCACTGCACATGAGCCGGCAGGCGTTGTACCGGCGCATGGAGAAGCTCGGGATCGTGCTCGAGCGCCGGCCGAAGTGACGCTGTTCTTCGCCGGTGTCGCGCTTGGCGCGCTGCTGGCGTGGGCGATCGCGCGCCGCCCGCTGCGGCGCATCCGCCGTTCGCTGATCGCGCAGGAAGACGGACTGCTCGCCTTCCGCGACGGCGACTTCGGGATGCGTCTGGCCTCCTCTCCGCGCGATCCGGCCGCCGCGGTCAAGCGGCTCTACAACGAAGTGGCGGACGTGCTGCGTAAGCAGCGCAACGAGATCTACCAGAAGGAACTGCTGCTCGATACGATCCTGCAGCGCACGCCGGTGGCGGTGATCCTCACCAACTCGACGGACCGCATCGTCTACTCGAATGCCGCGGCCCGCGAGCTCTTCGCCCGCGGCGAGCGGCTGGACGGCCATCGCTTCGCCGATGTCCTCGACGCCGTGGTGGACTCGCTCCGCGACGCTGTGCTGGCCGGCGGCGACGGCATCGTCACGGTGCCGGGCGAGCAGGAGGAGACCTTCCACCTCTCCAGCCGCACCTTCCACCTCAATACGCAGCAGCACCGCCTGGTGCTCCTGGAACGTCTGACCCCGGAGCTGCGGCGGCAGGAGGTGGCGGTCTGGAAGAAGGCCATCCGCATCATCAACCATGAGCTGAACAACACCATCGCGCCGGTCAGCTCGCTCTTTCACTCCGCCCGCCGCGCGCAGGAGCTGCCGGAGCATCGCCACAAGCTGGCCGAGATCTACGAGACCATCGAGGAGCGGCTGGCCCACCTGCGCATGTTCCTGGAGTCGTACGCGCAGTTCGCGCGCCTGCCCGATCCGCGCAAGGCGCCGACGCGCTGGGAGGCCATGCTGGCCGACGTACACGCGCTGTACGACTTCCGCATGGAGGGCCGTGTCGACGACGAGGTACGCGTCGACCGCGCCCAGCTCCAGCAGGTGCTGATCAACCTGGTCAAGAACGCCCACGAATCAGGCAGCGATCCCGACGCGATCGTGATCTCCGTGCAGCGCGTAGCCGACGGCAGCGTCTTCCAGGTCTCGGACCGCGGCCGCGGGATGAGCGAGGAGGTCATGCGCCAGGCCCTGCTGCCGTTCTACTCCACCAAACCCGAGGGCACCGGCCTCGGCCTGGCCCTCTGCAACGAGATCGTCGAAGCCCACGGCGGCCGCCTCCGGCTGGAAGCACGCACGGGCGGGGGGACGGTGGTGACGTGCTGGCTGCCGGGGTGAGGCCGGTTCCTCGGAGTTCCTCGGAGTTCCTCGGTTCCTCGGAACGTGTTCGCCGAGGAACTCCGAGGAACCCGA
>JAXDJK010000312.1:0-3526 GCA_034665665.1 Acidobacteriota bacterium | reverse complement strand
AGACGCCGCTTTGTCGCGGTGTACGAGGCGGTAGCTATGGACGCAGCTGGCCCTCGTGCAACGGCATCTCTGTACCGCGACAAAGCGGCGTCTGAGGCCGCCGTCAGTCCAAACCTGCCCGCCGAGTGGGGACCGCTTCTCATCACTTCCACAGCAGGATCCCGAAGCGGAAGGGCAGGGCCTTCACCACCTTCGTGCGGGCCGCGCCGACGCGTTGCACCACGTCCAGCGCCTCGGGGAGGGTGTATCCGCGGAGCACGGAGGCGGGTGCGTCGAAGCGGGTGATCTCACCGACGAGGCGGAGCATGCCGAGGAGGCGGACGAAGAGGAGTGGGGCGTAGTGGCGCCGGGTGTCGTTCACGGCTACGCCGCGGCGGGCGATGCGTAGCGATTCGCCGAGGATGCCGGCATTCTCCTCGGGGCTGAAATGGTGGAAGAAGTGGGCGGAGGTGACGACGTCCACGGCGTCGTTTCGGAAGGGGAGGCGGTGTGCGTCGCCGACCACGCGCAGCACGCGCGAGCCGCGGCGCAGGTAGAGCAGGTGGTCGATCTTGAAATCGAGGCCGATGCGCAGGTGGCGCTCCGGCAGCGCGTCGAGCAGGTCGGACGTGCCGGTGCCGACGTCGACGATGGCCAGCCGGTCCGCGCTTGCACCGGTGAGCTTGCGCAGCAGGGCGCGGTAGATGCGGATGCCGCCGCAGTAGCGGTTGATGCGCCGCAGGTCGCGTAGCGAGCGTTCCATCTTCGGTCGCGGGGCGTCGTGCTCGTCGAGCAGTTCCTCGGTATCGACTCGTTTTGGTGTGAGCATGCTTGACAAATCCTAGCGTGAGACCCACTGTATTAGTCAGCTAATACAGAAAGGCAGAACAGACATCATGAGAAAGATCGCAGCCGTCGTTGTTCTCTTCTTCGTCGCTCTCACGCTTCATGCCGCTTCCAAGCCGGAACCGGTCGTGGACCACTGGTTCGACGCCGCCGGCACGCTCGGAGACGCCCGCGCCATCCAGACCTGCCTGGAGGCCTATCTCTCCGACTACGGCCACTATCCGGCCGCCGCCACCATCGAGGATCTGAAGACCGCCCTCAGCCCGATTTACATCCGCGAATTTCCGGATAAGGATCAGTGGGGCACGCTCTTCCTGTACGAGGTCTCGGCGGACGGGAAGGCCTACACCATCGCCAGCGCCGGCTCGGATGGCAAGTTCGACCGCGCTGCATGGAAGGCGGGATACAGCGTGCATTCGGCGGATGACCTGGTGTACCGGAACGGCGGGTTCATCAAGGAGTGGGTGATCCAGCGGGTGAAGTAGGTACGACGAAAAGCGTGCCGGACTACGCGAAGCGTTTGGACTGCTGTGGCCCGAGCCACAGCTTTTGTACAGCCATGAGCAGTGCCGGTGGCTGTACCAAAGCGGTGGCTGATGAAGCCCGGCCACCGCAGTCCAAACGCTTCGCGTAAAACTTTCGCGCTTGGGGTCGAATTCACACGCGCTTGAGCACGAGCGCGGAGTTTTTCGAGCCGAAGGCGATGGTGTTGCACACGGCTACGTCGATCCGGGCAGCGCGCGCGACGTTCGGGATGTAATCGAGGTCGCACTCGGGATCGGGGTTGTCGAGGTTGATCGTCGGCGGGAGGCAGTCGTCGCGGAAGGCCATGAGGGTGGCGGCGACGCCGGCGGAGCCGCAGGCGCCCTGGGGATGGCCGATCATCGATTTAGTGGCGGAGCCGGCCAGTTTCTGCGCGTGCGCGCCGAAGGCGAGCTTGACCGCGCGCGTTTCGATGCGGTCGTTCAGGTCGGTCGAGGTGCCGTGGTAGTTGATGTAGCCGACCTCGGAGGGATCGACACCGGCGTCTTTCATGGCCAGCTGCATGGCCCGCGCGGGCTCTTCGCCCGATTCGTCCATGCGCACGCGGTGATAGGCGTCGCACGTCGACCCATACCCGGCGACCTCGGCGTAGATGTGCGCGCCGCGGGCCCGGGCCGTCGATTCGCGCTCCATCACGAACATCCAGGCGCCTTCGCCGAGGACGAAACCGTCGCGGTCGCGGGTGAAGGGGCGGGAGCCGGCGGTGGGGTCGTCGTTGTGCGTGTTCGAGACGATGCGCATCATGCAGAAGCCGGTCATCACGCCCTCGGTGATGGTGGAATCGGCACCGCCGGTGACGACGTAGTCGCAGACGCCGAGCTTGAGATTGCGGTACGCGTAGCCCAGCGCGTCTGTCGAGGACGTGCAGCCGGTGGAGATCACGTGTGAATAGCCGTGGAGATCGTAGGCCATCGAGATCTCCGAGGCGATCGTGCCGATCGTGCCGGAGGGGACGGAGTAGATGGAGGCCTGCTTGGCCGCGCCGGCGTACCAGAGCTCGTACATCCGCTCGCTGAACTCGATGGCGCCGCCGCCGGTGCCGAGCATGACTCCGATGGCGCGGCGGGTCTCCAGATCGGCGGCGATGGGATCGAGCCTGGCGTCCTTCAGCGCTTCGTCCGAGGCAGCGATGGCCAGCGGGACCACGCGAGAGACGTGCTTCATGTTCTTCGCGTCGACCCACAGCGTGGGATCGAAATCGACTTCGCCGGCGATGCGCGCGGGGAGGGAGGAGGGATCGAACTGGGTGATGGTGCGGACGCCGCTGCGGCCTGCCGCCAGCGCCGCGAAGTAGTTCTCGCGGCCGACCCCGTTGGGACTGAGTGCGCCGATGCCGGTGATGACGATGCGGTCGATCATTCGAGCGATGAGCTACCATCACGGGCAGAGGTGATGTGATGCGCTACGGAGCCGCTGCCCTGGTCCTTTCGTTTGTCTGTGCTTCGATGTTCGGACAGCAGACTACAACACCGACAGCGGACGACGTTGCACACCGTGCAATCGACGTGCTCGCAGGCCCGGCCTGGGACAGCGCGCGCTACTTCGCCTTCACCTTCAACGTGGAGAGGGAAGGAAAAAATCTCGCATCCTGGGCCCAGCGCTGGGATCGCTTCACCGGCGATTACCGCGTGGCCGGCAAGAACCAGCAGGGCGAGGACGTAGTCGTGGTGATGAACATCAACACCAAGGCCGGCCGCGGCTGGAAGAACGGGCAGGAAGTGGCCGACCCGAAGGAGTTGCTGACCTTCGGCTACCGCCGCTTCATCAACGACACCTACTGGCTGCTGATGGGCTACAAGGCCTTCGACCCAGGCGTCTCGCGCGAATACGCGGGGGAGAAGAAGGACGCCTGCGGCGTGGTGCATGACGTGGTGCGCTTCTCCTTCGCGAACGTCGGTCTCACGCCCGGTGACGTGTACTGGATGTGGGTGAACCGCGACACCGGTCTGGTCGACCAGTGGCACATGAAGCTGGAAGGATCGAAGCCGGAGGACGAGCCGTCGGTGGTGCTCTTCCACGATTACCACCGCTTCGGCGGCCTGCTCTTCTCCACGCGCCGCGAGATCGAGGGGAAGAACCAGTTCATCAAGCTGGACGACATCACCGTGAGCGCGGCCGTCCCGAAGGACGCGTTCCGGTAAGGCGGTTCCTCGGAGTT
>JAXDJK010000311.1:0-2682 GCA_034665665.1 Acidobacteriota bacterium | reverse complement strand
AACTCCGAGGAACTCCGAGGAACCACTTCCGCGCAACTTTCCCCTCATCCCGGACGTAAGAACGGATGCAACGCCCACGGGTATGATGACCAGGTCCATGAAGCGGTATGTCCCGTTCCTCGGCTTTGCGGCCGGCCTGATTGCGTTGCTCTTTCTCCTGCCCGTGTTCCGGCCCGGACAGCCGAAGGGCTCCAGCATCACGCGGCCGCAGGCGCAGGCGATTGCGGACGTGATGGCGCGGGAGATCGGCATCCCGGTCGAGCGCACGTGGCCGGCGCTGACTTGGATGAGCTCCCAGATCATCGGCAAGGAGCTCCGGCACGATCCACGGCGCGAACAGGCGTGGGACGATCCGGTGCTCGGGCCGCGCCTCAACGCCTACCGCATCAACTACTACCATAACGGCGGCGACAAGTTCCCGCCGGCCGGCTACGTGATCGTCGGTGCGCGCACCGGCCAGGTCACCGGCGCGCGGCTGCGCCTCAAAGCGGAGGACGCGGGCGTCAACGCCACTGAAGCGCAGCTCCGCGCAAGCTCCGACGCATTCGTCAAATCGCGCGTCTTCCGCGGCGCGCCGCATCCCGAGTTCGAATCGGCCCGGCCGACCGTGCTGCGCGGCCGGACCGACTGGATCTTCCGCTACAAGGTCCAGCCGCAGCTGGACGTGCAGGGCGTCGTGCCCTACCTCTATGTCTACTTTGCCGGCGACCGCTTCGTCGGCTGGGAGCTGGCGGAGGAGTACGCGGACGGCCGGGTGTACCTCGGCGAGAGCGGCGGCGACGTGGCCAATTCCCTGGCCGGCTTCGCCACGCTCTTCATCATGATGCTGATCCTCCTGGTCATCTTCCTCCGCAAGTACCACGCGGGCGAAGTGGGCGTGGAGGCGGCCACGTTCGTCTTCGGCACGTTTATCGTGCTGTCGCTCATCAGCTCACTCCTGATGCGCCCCGCGGCGGCGGATGGCATCGCCATGGGCGCGCTCGACGCGCGGACCACTTCGTGGGCGTTCGTGGCGTTCAAGCTCCTCTTCATCGACGTCCCGCTGGCGGTCTCGCTCTTTCTGGCCTGGGCCGTCGGCGAGTCCTACGCGCGGGAGCGGTGGAGCGACAAGCTCTCCGCGTTCGACGCCATCCTCCGCCGCGATCCGCTCAATGCCACCGTCGGCCGCTCGCTGATCCGCGGACTGCTGTTTGCGCCGGTGGTGGCCGCGTCGGCCTTCGCGGTAGCGCTCATCCCGGTGCTCCTCGGCAAGTCGTGGATCGGCCCCGGCACCGGGACGCTGGAAGTGCTCTACATCGGCGGTCCGCTGCAGCTTTTGCTGCACGCATTGGTGGAGGCGCCGATCGTTTCGATCGGCGTGCTGCTGTTCGTTCTGGCCTGGACCAGCCGCCGGCGCATGCTGCCGGTCGGTATCGTGGTGGCACTGTTCCTCGGCGTCGTGGCGGGCTGCTGCGAAGCGCCGATCGAGCCGGTGTTCTGGCGGCTGATCTTCGGCTTCGGCGGGATCGCCGCGGCCATCGCCATCTTCCTCGGCTACGACCTGCTCACCGCTTCGACCGCCGTCTTCGGCGGGACGCTGCTGACGCTCGCCCTGCCGCTTCTCACGGTTGCGGAAGGTCCGCTGCACACCGACCTCGTGACCGCTCTCGCTCTGCCGCTGGTCGGGCTGGTCGGATTCGGGATCGCGGCCATGCTCACGCGGCGCGAAGTGGTCTACCAGCACGAGGACCTCGCGCCGCACGTGAAGCGCATCGCCGAGCGCGAAAGGGTGAAGGCAGAGATCGACGCGGCCAACCGCATCCAAGCCGCGCTCCTGCCGCTCGATACGCCGAATCTGGCCGGCGCCTCGGTGTCCTCACACTACCGCGCGGCCACGGAGATCGGTGGCGATTACTTCGACTTCCTTCCGCAGCCGAACGGCGACATCGGCATCGCCTTCGGCGACGTCTCGGGCCACGGCCTGACCAGCGGCATCGTCATGGCCATGGCCAAGGCCGCGTTGATGGTGCAGGTGGATTACGACGCCTCGCCGCGCGCGGTACTGAACGTTCTCAATGACATCGTGATCCGCACGGCGCCGAAGCGCATCCTGATGACCTTCTTCTTCGGCCTGCTGGACCCGCGCGCGCAGACGCTGAAGTTCGCCACCGCCGGTCACCACGATCCATACGTCTATCGCGCCGACAAAGGGCAGGTGGAGGCGTTGTCGTCCTGGGGCTTCCCCCTCGGTGTCCGGCGCCGCGATCCGTACCGCGAGCACGACGTCGAGTTCTCGGCGGGCGACCGCCTGATCCTCTACAGCGACGGCCTGATCGAAGCGGTGGACGACGACGGCGAGCCGTTCGGTTTCGAACGCTTCGAGCAGACCATCATCGCCCATGGCCACGGCTCCGCCGAGGAGATCAAGAAGGCCATGCTCACGGCGGTGCGCAAGTTCACCCACAACCGACCGCCGGAAGACGACCAGACGCTGGTGGTGGTGGCGTTCGAAGAGGCCGCGGCGGAGCTGGTGACGAACGAACCGCGGCTGGCGGTCGAGCCGGCGGCGCAGACCATCAACTGACGGTAAGGTGACGGCACGTGCGCTGCTCGTGCCTGTACAAAAGCGGTGGCTGATGAAGCCTGGCCACCGCAGTCCAAACGCTTCGCGTAAAACCTAAACCGTGACGGGTCCTACGCGAA
>JAXDJK010000310.1:0-6340 GCA_034665665.1 Acidobacteriota bacterium | reverse complement strand
TTCGCCGGCAGCGCGCCGGCGAGTTGCGCCGGCACGTACCTCATCCAGGAAGCCGGCGGCGCGAAAGACTTCTGGACCTTCGCGGCGGACGGCGCCTTCTTCGGTACGACCTCCACGCAGGCGCTCTTCCACTTTTCGAACCAGCAGGGCAGCTGGGCGAAGGTCGGGAGCGACGGCGCCCGCGGCGTGCTCTTCGCCTTCGTCTACAACGACGACAACACCCTCCTGACCACGGCCCGCATCGACATCGCCTTCCACACTACCGGCCAGGGCTGCGACCAGATCGCCGGATCGCTCGTGGTCCGCACCTTCGAGGACGGCGAAGATCCTCTCGACCCCGCCACCGACACCGGCGAGCCCATCGCCTCCGACACCTTCACCGGCCGCCGCGTGCAGCCACGACCGTAGCGTTGTGGCACGTGCACCGTGCCCCTCCCGCACAGGTCCCTCGCTCGACGCTCGGGATGACAAAAACGCGCGGGCGCTCGCCCTGGAGGGGTCAGACCTTCGGTGCGTGCCTGCCCAGCCCCGCCCCGTCAGGCGATCCGAGATGGCAGCCGTCCGGTGCGCCACTTCTCCTGCCGGTGATGGACGAAGGCATAGAACGTGGGCAGGGCGAAGAGCGTAAAGAGGGTCGACGTGACCAGGCCGCCGATCATGACCACCGCCAGCGGGCGCTCGATCTCGGTTCCGTGCAGGCGCAGCAACAGCAGCGGCAGCAGACCGAGGATGGCCGTGCAGGCGGTCATCAGCTTCGGGCGGACGCGGCCGATGCTGGCCTCGCGCAACGCATCATCGAACACCGCCCCTTCCGCGATGAGCGCTTTGACCTGGGCGATCAGCACCAGCCCGTTCTGCACGGCGATGCCGAAGAGGCCGATCAGCCCCACCAATGAGGAGACATTCCAGCTCTCGCCTGCGATCAGGAGGGCCAGGATGCCGCCCACGAACGCGTCGGGCAGCGTGGCCAGGATCACCAGCGCTTCCGCCGTGGAGCCGAGGGCGAGGTAGAGCAGGAGGAACACCGCAAAGATCGCCACCGAGATGGCGATGAGCAGCGAGCGGGTGGCCCGCTCCTGGCTCTCCACCCGTCCGCCCACATTGAGAAAGTAGCCGGCCGGCAGTTTCAGGCCGCGCTCCAGCGTCTCGCGTACGTCACGCGCCGCGCCGCCGAGGTCGCGGCCCTCGACACTCCCCTCCACCGCGATACGGCGGCTCCCTGCTTCCCGGCGGATGGCGCCCGGGCCGAACGTCTTCGTGATCGTGGCCAGTTGATTGAGCGGAATGCGCGAGCCGTCGTGCCCGTCGATGAGCAGCGCGCCGATGGCGTCCACGTTGTCTCGGGCGTCGTCCTGCAGGCGCACCACCAGATCGTAACTGCGCTGCCCCACCCAGATCGTGGACGCCTCCTCGCCCACCATGCCGATGCGCACCGCGTCGATGACGTCGCCGGGCGTGAGCCCGACCCGCGCTGTGGCGGCGCGGTCCACCTCGATCCGCAGTTGGGGCAAGCCGGTCATGCGCTCCGCCCGCAAGTCAGTCACGCCCTCGATGCGGCTCATGACGCTCCTGGCCTGTTCGGCGAGAGCGGTCAGGACGTTCAGGTCGGGTCCGAAGATGCGCACCGACAGATCGGCAGGCGTACCACCCAGCCCTTCATCGATGCGCATGCCCAGCGGCGTCGTAAAGAGAATCGACACGCCCGGCACATTCTTCGTCCGCTCGCGCATGTCCGCTTCGATGGCATCGAGGTCGCGGCTGCGCTCCTTCTTCAGGACCACCAGCACGTCCGAGATCGTGTGCGGCATCGGGTCTTCCGTGCGCTCGGCGCGTCCGGTGCGGCGCACCACATCCTCCACCTCCGGGATGCCGCGGAAGAGATCCTCGACGCGATGATTGAGCCGGTCCACCTCGTCGAGTGACGCTTCGGAGGGGAGGATGGTCTGCACCAGGAACGCGCCTTCGTCGAGCTCGGGCATGAAGTCGCTGCCGACCGCAAAGGCCAGCGCCAGCGCCGGAATGGTGATGGCCAGCGTGAGGATCCGCACCAGCCCCGCGTGGGCCATGCACCAGTCCAGCATCGGCGCGTAACGGCGCTTGATGGCCCGGATGATCGAGACGTCTTCCTCCTTCCCTTCCGCCCGCGGACGCAGGATGAATCCCGCCGCAACCGGCACCAGCGTCAAGGCCAGCACCAGCGACGCTGCCACCGCCGCGATGACCGCCGCCGCGAGCGGCTTGTACATGCGCCCTTCGATGCCGGTCATGGCGAAGAGGGGCGTGAACACGGCGATGACGATGAGCGTGGCGAAGGTGATCGGCCGCCCCACCTCGATGGATGCCGCCAGCGCCGTCTTCATGCGGTCCGCGCCGCGTTGCTGCGTGAGGCGGTGGACGATGTTCTCCGTGACGATGATGGCCGCATCCACCAGCAGGCCCACGGCGATGGCCAGGCCTCCCAGAGTCATCGTGTTGAGGCCGACATCCGCCTGGCGCAACAGGATGCCGGCCAGCCCGATGGACAGCGGAATCGTGAACGTCACCACCAGCGCCGCGCGGATGTCACCGAGGAGCGCGAAGAGCACCAGCACCACGAAGAAAGCACCGAGCAGCACGGCCCGGCCGACGCCCGAAAGCGACGACTGCACGAGCTCGGACTGGTCGTACACGCTGCGAAGCTGCACGCCGTGCGGCAGGCTTTTCTGCAGCTCGACGAAAGCCTGACGCACCCCCGCCGCCACCTTCACCGTATCGGCATCGAACTGCTTCGAGATGCGGCAGCTCACCACCTCACCGTTCAACCGATGGGCGATGCCGCGGCGCACGGCCGGCGCTTCGCGTACGTCGGCGATGTCGCCGAGCAGCACCGGGGTGGTCCCGCGCACGGCCACGACGGTGGTACGCAGATCGTCGACCGACCGGGCCATGCCGATCGCGCGGACGTTCCACTCCATCGGCCCCTGCACCACGAACCCGCCGGAGGCGTTGCGGTTCGCGCTTTCGACCGCGTGCATCACTTCCTGCAGCGAGACCCCGCGCGCGGACATCCGGTTGGGATCGATCTGCACTTGAAACTGGCGCAGGTAGCCACCCAGCCGTTCCACCGCCGCCACGCCGGGCACGGCCAGCAGCCGGTTCTTCACCTCGAACTCGGCCAGGTCGCGCAGGCTCATCGCGTCCATCACGCCCGGCTCCGCCTCGAGCGTGAACTCGAAGACTTCGTTGAGTCGCCCGGTGAGGCTCGACACGAGCGGGGTGTCGGTGCCCGGCGGCAGCTCCGTCGCCACCTGGGCTACGCGCTCGGCCACGAGTTGACGCGAACGGTAGTAGTCGGCCTCCGGCTCGAATTCGATGGTGGTCGCGGCGACGCCGAGCTGGGAGTTGGAGCGGATGCGCCGCACGTCCGGCAAGCCGGTGAGCGCCACTTCCATCGGGATGGCGATGGAGGTCTCCAGCTCCTCGGCACCCATCGAGGCGTTCTGCACGATGACGTTGAAGACCGGCGCGGAGAGATCGGGGAAGACGTCCCGCCGCAGGTCGCGCAGCCACACCGCGCCGATGATCGAGCCGGCCGTCACCAGCAGGATCGCCACCACCGGTTTTGCGAACGAGGCGCGGATGATGCGCTCGATGAACGAAGGCGCCTCAGTGCTCATGTTCTTCGCCTCCACCTTCCGCTTTCTCGGCCTCGGCTTTGAGCAGGAACGCCCCGTCGACCACCACCGTCTCGCCCGGCCGGAGGCCGCTCAGCACTTCCACCTCCGCCTGCAGATCGCGCCCGCGCCCGATGGTTCGGATCTCGAAGGTGCGGTCGCTCTTCGGCACGAACACGACCCACTGATCGCGCACGCGCTGCAAGGCCGCCACCGGCACCGTGACCACCATCTCGCCGGCCGCCGAGACCTGCAGCCAGGCGCTGGCGGACATGCCGGGCCGCAGCACCTGCCGCGGGTTGGCCAGCTCCACGCGCACCGGAATGGTGCGCGATTGCGGATCGACCTGGCGGCCGATGTACGTCACACGGCCGGTGAAGGCCTGCCCCGGATACGCGGCCAGGGTGATGCGCGCGGGAGCGCCGGCGGCCACACGCACGGCATCGCGCTCGAAGACGTGGGCGATCAGCCAGAGGCTGCCGAGGTCTCCGATGCGGAAGGCCACGTGCTCGGGATCGATCATCTGCCCGAGGGCAATGTTGCGCTCGATGACCGTCCCGGCGATCGGCGACACCAGCGGCAGCCGGGAGGCATCGCCGCCGCGGGTTGCCGACGCGCCGAGTGCCTGCAAGGTCGCGGATGCGGCGCGGAGCTCCGCCTGGGCCGCGGCCAGATCGGCTTCTGCTTCCTGCACCTCCCGGCGCGGCACGATCCGGTCGGCCAGGGCCCGCTTCCGCTCCAGCGCCGACCGCGCAAGCGTGACGCGCGCCTCCGCCGCGTCATGATCGGCGCGAGCCCGTCCCAGCTCCACGCTCTGCGCCTCGGCCAGCACCTGCCCGGCCCGCACGTTCTGCCCGGGGACGGCCAGCAGCCGCACCACCCGCGCGGTCACGGATGGACCGACTTCGGCGTAGCGGCCCTGGTCGGCCTGCAGCTCGCCCACGACGTTCACCCCTTCGCCGCCGGCGCGCTCTTCGACCTTGGCCGTGGTGAGCCGCAGGTCGCGCAGCATGGTCTCTTCGATCTCGAGCAGATTCGCGGGCCGCTCCGCGTGCGCCCCGGTGGCGTGCTCCTCTTCCTGGTGATGCTCGCCTTCGGCTTCGGTCTTCTTGCAGCCGTTCAGGAGCACCGCGGCTACGGCGATGGCGATCAGAATGTTCCGGTTCATTTGCTCACTCCCGGCCACGCTCCGGCCCTGGTGCGCAGCCCGACTTCCGCCAGGCGCGTTTCGATGAGTTGATCGAGGAAGGCGCGGCGGGCGTCGAGCGCTTCGCGTCGGACCAGGAGCAGATCGCCCAAGCCGATCTGCCCCACCTCGTAGCTCTCCAGCGCCAGCCGTTCGTTTTCATCCAAGAGTGGCAGCACGGTCCGCTGGTATTCGTCGGCCGCGGCGCGCAACGCGTTCACCGTCTGCGCCGCGCCGCGAACCTCGGCCTCGATCGTCCGCGTCAACGCGTTGCGCTGTGCGCGCAGCCGCGCCAGCCGGGCCTCGGCGACCGTCGCGGCCTGCCGGCCGCGGTCGAAGAGCGGCAGCGAAAGGGTCACGCCTCCGAGAAGGACCCGATCGTCGGCCTCTTTGCTGTAGGACGCGCGCACGCCCAGCTCCGGCCAGCGCAGCGTACGGGCGAGCCGCCGGTCCGCCTCCGCCTCCGCGATCTCGGCATCGAGCAGCCGCACGTCCGGCCGATCGGCCGCTCGCGCCGCGAGGTCGTCCGTCGCCACGGTCAGCGCATCGCCAAGCGAGCCGGCGATGGCAGGGGGCGCGGTCATTCCGAGCAGCACCTGCAGCTCCGTGACAAAGCCGAGCAGCGTTGCGCTCGCGGCCCGTAGCTCCGCCTGGCTGCGGGCCACGGCCGTCCGGGCCAGGTTGACGTCGAGCTGGGCCACGTCGCCGGCGGCGTAGCGGCGCTCGGCGATGTGCAGTGCTTCGTCCGCCAGGCGCTTGCCGCTTTCGGCGGCCTGGCCGCGCTCGCGCGCTTCGACGGCGCGCAGGAAGGCCGTGGCCACGGCGCGTAGCGCGTCGTACTCCACATCTCGCGCGCGCTGCTCCTCCTGCGTGGCGGCGGCCGTCGCGGCATCCACGCGAGCGCGCCGGCCTTGCGGCCAGTCGAGCTCCTGGCCGGTCGCCACACCGTAGTCGGAGGAGGAGGTGGCGCCGCCACGATGCCCGGCTTCCACCTCCAGAGTGGGATTGCGGGAGAAACGCAGCGAGGCGCCGGCAATGCGCGCGCGGGCCTCTTCGATGCGCATGCGCGCCGCCACCACCGCGGGCGCGGACTGCCGCGCGCGGGCCAGCGCAGCTTCCAATGTGAGAACGACCGGCTGCTGCTGCGCGTTCGCAGGCAACGCCATGAGCAGGACCAGTCCTGCGAGACCACGGATCCGATGCATCGGCACCTCGGACTACACGACTGCGACGGCAGGAAGCGTCGATCAGCCGGGCAGCGGGACGTGGAAGATGTCCGCGGCGATCCGTGAGGAGGGCCAAGCCACCGCCACGGACACGAACGCGTACATCGATGCCATCGGCGCCGCGCTCACCGGCCGTTCCACGATCCCGCTCTGCGCGTGCGTGCACGCCGGGCAGAGCGCACAGATCGGCGCGCAGCCCGCACCATCGGCATCATCCGGACAGGGATCCGGGCAACCCGCCGCAATCGCGAACCCGCCGACCAGTTGCACGGCGA
>JAXDJK010000309.1:0-3938 GCA_034665665.1 Acidobacteriota bacterium | reverse complement strand
AACTCCGAGGAACTGCCTCACCGAGGAACTCCGAGGAACTCCTTCGGAACTCCGCTGCTGCCGCCAACTGACAACCGCCAACTGCCAACTACTTCTTCAACCACCGGTCGAACCAATCCCCCACCGTCTGGTGCCAGAGCTTCGAGTTTTGCGGCTTGAGCACCCAGTGGCCTTCGTCCGGGAAGTAGAGCAGGCGGGAGGGGATGCCGCGGCGTTGGAGGGCGGTGAAGAGTTGCAGGCCTTCGCCGATGGGGACGCGGTAATCGAGCTCGCCGTGCGAGACGAGCGTCGGGGTGTTGAAGTTCTTGGCGAAGCGGTGCGGAGACCACTTCGTGTAGAGCTCCGGGTTGTCCCACGGCGTGCCGCCGAACTCCCATTCCGGGAACCACAGCTCTTCGGTGACGCCGTACATCGACTCCAGGTTGTAGACGCCGGCGTGGGAGACCAGGGCCTTGAAGCGGTTCGTGTGGCCGAGGATCCAGTCCACCATGTAGCCGCCGAAGGAGCCGCCGGCCGCGCCGAGGCGGTCCCCGTCGACGAATGGCATCGCCGCGAGGGTGTCGACGCCGTTCATGATGTCGGTGTAGACCCGACCGCCCCAGTCGCCGGAGATCTCCTCCACGAACTTCTGCCCGAATCCGGACGAGCCGCGCGGGTTGGGCATCAGGATCACGTAACCGCGGGCGGCGAACGGCTGCGGGTTCCAGCGGTACGACCACGCGTCGTTCCAGGCGCCCTGCGGACCGCCGTGGATCAGCACGATGGCTGGGTACTTTTTCGACGGATCGAAGTTCGGCGGCTTGATCAGGTGCCCCTGCACCTGCGCGCCGTCCGCACCCGTCCACCAGACATCGCTCGTCTCACCAAGAGTGAGCTTCGCCAGCAGCGCGTCATTCTCCGTGGTCAGCTTCTTCGCCGCGCCGTCGGTCCGGGCTAACGAATACAGATCGTCGGGACGGCGGAGGGAGGACATGGCGAAGTAGAGCGTCCGCCCGTTCGGCGCGACCTCCACCGAGTGCGCGTAGCCAGTGTTGTGTACCAGCTTGGCCCGGCCGTCGATGGACATCTCGTAGATCGCGCCCTTGCCCTTCAGCGGCGCGGTGATGAACAGCGATCCGCTGTCCGGCGCCCAGCCGATAGATTCGATCCAGTTCGCGAAATCGGCGCCGATCCGGCGTGACTGGCCTGTGCTGCGATCCAGCAGCCACAGCTCCCACAGGTCGGACTCGAAGCTGTTGCGTGCCTGCGAGCGATAGGCGATCCAGCGCCCGTCCGGCGAGTACTTGGGCGACGTGTCGGCACCGGTCCGGGTGGTGATCCGCTTCGCTTCGCCGCCCGTCAGCGGCACGAGATACAGATCGGAGTTCGTGGAGCGCTCCGGATGCTCCTCGGTGTTCCGCGCGTACACCAGCTCCTTGCCGTCCGGCGAGACGTCGAATTCATCGCCGCCGCCGACGGAGAACGGCGGCGCATCGTAGGCACCGGGCGTGAGGTCGCGCGGGCTGCCGCTCAGCGGCACGTAAAGCACATGCGCGCGGGTCGGTTCCTGCCACGCGTTCCAGTGGCGGAAGAGCAGGCTGTCGATCACGCGCCCCTTCGACGGCGCCTTCTCCGCCGCGGCGTTCTTCTGCTCGATGCAGGCCGGCTCCACGCCGCAATCGGGATAGATGTCCGAGACCAGCACGAGCCCCCCGCCGCCCGGCACCCACTTCACCGACGCCGCGCCGCTGGCCAGGCTGGTCAGCTTGCGCGACGTGCCGGCGGCGACGTCGTAGAGATAGACCTGCTTCGCCGCCCCGTCGCGATTCGAGGTGTAGGCGATGGTCCTGCCGTCCGGCGACCAGGCCGGACCTTCGTCCTGCTTCGCGCCGTCGGTGAACTTCTTCGCCGGCGTGCTGCCGTCCGCCGGCATGAGGTAGATCGCGCTGCGGCGGAGGTTCTTCTCGACGTCGATGGTCGAGGCGTCGTACGCCAGCCACTTGCCGTCAGGCGAGAGCCGCGGGGCGCCGATGCGGCGCATGGCCGCCATGTCCTCGAAGGTGAGCGGGCGCTGGGCGGCGGCGGAGAGTGAGAGCAACAGGGTGATCAGGAGGAGCGTCAGTTTGCGCAAGAGCAGGTTCCTTTCTTGGAAGCAGTTCCTCGGGGTTCCTCGGGGTTCCTCGGGGTTCCTCGGAGTTTCCTCGGCAGGTCACGCTCCCCGAGGAACTCCGAGGAACCCGAGGAACCCCGAGGAACTGCCTACTGGATGTAGCCGAGCGACTTCAGATTCTCGTAGTACTCCTCGTTCACCGTGGCCGCCGCGCCGGTTGATTCGCGGCTGCCGTAGGTGGCGATACGAGGCTCCGGAGTGGTCGTAGCAAGGCTCCGGCCCGGCATCTCCCGCGAGAGCGGGAAACCGAGCAGATCCAGAACGGTTGGGGCGACGTCCCACGGCTTGGGTACGGGCTGGAGCCGGATCGTCGATGCGATCACACCCTGTCCAGCCTGATGATCTCCCGGCAGCCCCGTCAGCACCACCTCGTAGCCTCGCGCCCGGGCCCGAGCGATGGCCGCCACCACACCGTCGAGAGCGCGCAGCGACTGGCCCAACTGCGTGGAACGATCGCGCTCCAACCGGTTCAGGATCACGTCCAGCGCCGGCAGATACACCGTGGCGAAACGCGGCCTGGTCCGGTCGATCGCGGCAAAGAAGCGGCTCGCCGCAGCCGCATCGACGCGCAACGGATCGCCCTTGGCCGCGGCGAAGATCGATTCCGGCGCGATGGAGATCAGCGCCCCATCGTGCGACTCCGTCGTCGTCCACCAGTTCGCCGCTACGACCGGCACGCCACGTTTCGCGAACAGCTCCCACACGTAATCGCGGCGCCGCACCGTCGGCGGCAGCGGCTCGCGCCGGGCTATGCCGAGGAGCGGGGCCATCCGCATCAGCACGAAATCGCCGGACGAGATCCGCTGCAGGATGTGCCGGCCGCCGCGGAAGCGCACCCCTTCAATGGCGCGGACCCCGTGCGCGTCCGTTGGCACGCCGGTGCCGAGGGAGGCCCAGCGCTCCGTGGTCGAATCACCGGCCAGCGGAGCCATCGCCGCGACGTACGGCAGCGCACGGGCCAGGTCGGGACGCGATTGCAGGATGTCGGCGGTCAGGCCGTCCACGGCGATCAGCGCGACGTTGCGTGTGGTCGGCGTAGTCACGATCATCGGCTCGGGCTCCGGCCGCTCCCTCTGCGCGTAGGCGGGCACGAACAGCAGCGCGATCAGCACCGCCGCCCCCACGGCCATCGGCACGCCCCGCGGTTTCTGGTGGATGGCCGGGATGCGTTGCAACTCGTAGATCGAGAACGACAGCAGCGCCGCCGACACCACCACCGCCGTGACCACAAAGAACGCCGCCGCCAGCGCCGCGCCGGTCACCAGCTCCCCCGTCGAGGGCGAGGCATCGAAATGGGACCACCAGACTGCCAGCGGCGCCACGAACAGAGCACTGGCGACGATCGAGATCGCCAGCAGCGCCCTCGGCGTATCGATGGGCAGCGAGGGCCGCACCTTCAGCACCAGCGCCACCACGATCACGAACGCAAACGCCGCCAAGAACCAGGCCGCCCCGTACGTCACGAACAACCCGAAGGTCTCCAGCGCATGCAGCGGGTAATTGCGAAACAGCATGATCGCCGTGAACGGCAACGCCGCAAACGCCGCGATCAGCGTGGCCGCCTTCAACGCCACCGTCACCAGCTCGAGCCAGAACGCCCGCGAGCTCCACGGGTCCAGCGCAAACCAGCGCTCGATGCCGTGGCTCAGGTACCCCCGCTCCCGGAGCTGCTGCCGAAGGTCGTCGACTGACACTGGGCGAATCGTAAGCGATCCGTCACTGGTACACGGGGGCAGACCGACCGAGGGGGCCTCCGGCGGGCCGGCACGGCCGGCAGCGTTGGTTGGCC
>JAXDJK010000308.1:0-5373 GCA_034665665.1 Acidobacteriota bacterium | reverse complement strand
ACTCCAGCCTGCCGCCGGCGTCGTCCCTCCTTCCCACGCAGCGGCGTACATCATCTATACGTCCGGTTCCACCGGCCTGCCGAAGGGTGTCCCCAACACCCACGCGGCCCTGGCCAACCTTTGTGCGTGGCACAACCGCAAGTTCGCGCCCGGCGCGGACGCGGTGGCCGCACACCTCATCAGCATCAGCTTCGACCCCTCGGTGTACGACGTGTGGCCATACCTGCTCACCGGCGGGCGCATCGCCATCGTCAGCGACGACGAGCGCGCCGATCCGATGCAGCTCTCCGCGCGCTTCGCAAAGGACCGCGTCACGCACTGCATCTTCCCGACCGCGCTCCTCGAGAGCCTGGCCCACCAGGACGTGCCGCCCGAGCGCTGGCGCGACCTGCAGGTCATCGTCGTCGGCGGTGATCGCCTCAGCGGCTACACCGTGGCGAACGGCTGCACCGCGAAGCTCGTCAACCACTACGGCCCCACCGAGGCCGCGGTCGTGGCCACCACATTCGACGTGCAGCCCGACTTCGCTGGTGCGCCGCCGATCGGCCGCCCGATGGACAACGTCAGCACCTACGTCCTCGATCGCGCCGGACGTCCCGTGCCGGTCGGCATCCCCGGCGAGCTGCACATCGGCGGCGCCGGCCTGGCCCTCGGCTACCTCAACCGGCCGGAGCTGACCGCCGAGCGCTTCATCGACAGCGCCTACGGACGCCTCTACCGCACGGGAGACCTCGTGTGCTGGCTGCCGGACGGCAACCTCGAGTTCATCGGCCGCATCGACGACCAGGTCAAAGTCCGCGGCTTCCGCATCGAGCTCGGCGAGATCGCCGCGCGCATCCTCGAATGCGAAGGCGTGCGCGAGGCGGCTGTCATCGCCCGCGGCGAAGGCCACCAGAAGCAACTCGTGGCCTACCTCGTCGGCGACGCGTCTGTCGACGCCGTGCGCGCCGCCCTCGAGCAGCAGTTGCCCGGCTACATGGTCCCCTCCGCCTTCGTGGTCATGGACGCCTTCCCGCTGACCGCCAACGGCAAGGTCGACAAGAAAGCGCTGCCCGCGCCGGAGTGGCAGGCCGGCGACGCGCATCTCGCGCCGCGCACCGCCACCGAAGCCGCGCTCGTCTCCATCTGGGAAGAGCTCCTCGGCTACGCCCCGGCCGGTGTCGACGACAACTTCTTCGAGCGCGGCGGCCACTCCCTGCTCGCCTCACAGGCCGTGGCCCGCGTGCGGCGCCGTTGCGACGTCGAGCTGCCACTCGTGGCTCTCTTCGAGCACCCGACCGCGTCGGCGCTCGCACGCATCATCGACGCCACACGCGGCACGCTGCCGGTCGACGCCGCCATCGAGCCGCTCGGCAATTACGACAACGTGCCGCTGACCTTCGCCCAGCAGCGCCTCTTCTTCATCGAACAGTTCGAGCAGGGCACCACCTCCTTCAACGTCGGCATGACCTTCAAGGTGCACGGCGGCTTCCGTCCCGAGCTGTTCGTCGAGGCCCTGCGCGCCGTGGCCGCCCGCCAGTGGAGCCTGCGCACCCGCTTCCGTCTCGAAGACGGCAACGTGCGCCAGGAGATCACCGCTGGCAGCGAGCTGCCGGTGCGCGTCTGCACCCAGGCCGACACGGAGGTCATCCGCGAGGAGCTGCGCTTCGAGCGGAACCTGCCGTTCGCCATCGACGGCGGCCTGCTGTGGCGCGCCACCGTGTACTGCGTCAGCGAGAGCGAGCACTGGATCGACCTCACCTTCCACCACAGCATCACCGACGGCTGGTCCCATAACCTCTTCAAGCGCGAAGTGGTCGAGGCCTACGACGCCCTGGCCCGCGGCGCGGAGCCGTCCTTCGCCCCCATGCCGCTGCAGTACGCCGACTACGCCGCCTGGCAGCGCCGTACTCTCGACGAGCCGCGCCTGGCAGGCCTGATGCGGCACTGGAAGACCACGCTGAGCGGGATGCCGAAGCAGCACTCCCTCCCCCTCGACTTCCCCCGTCCGGCCGTCTTCGCCCGCAAGGGAGGCATGGTCCCGTTCGAGCTCGACGCCGCCACCGTGGCCGCGCTCAAGGCCTTCTGCACCCGGCACGGCGTGACGCTTTACATGGCCCTCGTGGCCGCCTTCTCCACCCTCGTGGCGCGCCTCAGCGGCAAAGACGACATCGTCATCGGCACCCCGATGGCCAACCGTCCGTCACCGGAGCTCGAAGGGATCATCGGCTTCTTCGTCAACACGGTCATGCTCCGCGTCGGCGTCGACGGCCGCAGCAGCTTCGACCAGGTCGTCGAGCACGTCCGCGGCGTCACCCTCGACGCCCAGCAGCACCAGGAGCTCCCGTTCGAGCAGCTCGTCGCCGAGCTCCAGCCCGAGCGCAGCTCCGGTCACCACCCGCTCTTCCAGCTCTGCTTCGTCCTCAACAACACCCCGGGCCGCCCCACCGAAAACGCCGGCTTCGCCATGGAGATGGTGGACGTGGACAATCACGCCTCCCTCTTCGACCTCATGCTCCAGATGAACGACCTCGGCGACCGCCTCACCGGCAACTTCTCCTTCGACGCCGAGCTCTTCAAACGGACCACCGTCGAATCCATCACCACCCAGTTCCAAAAACTCCTCACCACCGTCACCACCAACCCCACCCAACGCATCGAGTCCCTCGAGCTGACGGAAAAGCTCGCCCTCCCCACCATCAAACGCGTGCGCCGCTAGGCGCACGCGTTGATGGGGGGGAGGGCGAAGTCTTACAAAGGATCGCGAGTTCGAAACGTCAGAACTGTGGGTCCTATGGAGCGTGGGCGTCTCGCCCAGACGCCCACCTTTTCACCATTTTCGGTAGGATGAGCGAGTAGAACTCTACTGTAAGACTACATCACTAGAATGCGCTGGGATGGCTGACGAGGTGCAGAATGGGTGAATGGAAGCCTAAGTCGAAGAAACCCAACCAGGACTCGCTGATAATGAAGGCAGTTACGCTTGGCGTATCGGCAGTGGAATACGACTATAAACTTGAGCATCGTGAGACTGGCGAAATACGCACGTTTGTACGTACGATGATGACGATCTTGCACGGAAGATCGCGACGGGTAAGTTCTCTCGTAAGTGATGTCACATAACTCTTGCCGAGGCTCAACGGCGCGCAGTTCTATTGGTGTCGTTGGCAACCGCGACACCACTACGTTCGCGCACCCCATTACTTAGTGGACTACAGCCAACCCGACCTTCGGTCATGCTGTCACTTGGTTCAGAACTGTGAGAGCGGACGAAGTCCTGCGGCCTCGGCCCCGTCCTCCTCCTCTGGTCTCCCAGGATCCGCCCGCAGTTTCAACTGGCGTTCCAGATCCGACTTAACGCTAGTGCCGGCCTCAAAAATCGCTAATGCGACGGTGGGAACGGATGCCGGCTTGTGCTGCTCGCATCACAAGGCGCAAAGTGGCCGCTCGCCCCGTAATAGGCGTAGCAGATGTTGAGCCGATGGCTTTCACCGAAAACATCCTTGTACGTGATATATCCGTGGATATACGTCAGCCATAATCCAGACTCGTCCGCCCAACGTAGTTTCTTGCGACTCCACCCAATACTTCGAGCCCATGGCGTGATGATGATTGATTGTCCCGGGCCCAAGAAGCTAAATGTCCGCGCATCGGCACGGTTGTATGCTAAGTCAGGATAACCCCAAGGCCCAACCTCGCGGAGGACCTGCATCGTTACGTCGTACACTGCCGTTTTCCCACCGTTATAGTATTCCAAATCAAGTCGGTACGGGCGTCGCCGCATCCACGGAAGGTTGCCGACATGACTTTGCTTCAAATCAATCCAGCCGCGTTGCTCTAAGTGGAGTGTTTGTCTTAGGAGGTCAATTGTCTGTCTAGAAGTCCCGCTAGTCGCCTTGGTCCCGCTGGCAACTTCGGTGGTCGCATCGGCTAGAGCTCGCATCGACTCTGCTTGCGCCTTGGCGATTCCCAGTTGATCGTGAAACATGTCTGCCGATTGGCGTGCGGCGCGACGCGCATCTAAGAGCTGCTCCTGCATCAGACCAATTTGATTTTCCATTGCCTGCCGTTGCCGGTTAGCCGCTTCGGCGGACGTTCTCCCTGAAACTGCAAGCATCCTAAGGGAACTCGATTGGCTCGCAGCGATGCTGAGGGCGCGCTCAGTGTTCTTTTCCGCTTGCATCGCGCCCTCCCTCGCATCGCTCAACTGACTGCGCATAACCGCAAGCTGTTGACCCGCAGCGGCCCATTGCAAACCCGAAAAAACCACGCCCCCGAAAGCTAACAAAGGTCCAACGGCGGCAGCTATCCACGTCAATAGCAGGCGGCGATTTAGCCGCGCAATTTGAGCGCTTTGCTGTACATCGACATCAATCGTAGCCGTGGCGCCAGCGCCGGAGGTAGTAGTGGCAGTGCGGGCGGTCCCGCTCGGAGGTGCTGGTCGCGCCAAGAGGATTCCGATCGTCTGACTGTTGTATATGCGCCTGAGCGCTTCGAGTTTACGCGCCAGCAGTGCCGACGTGCACCTATGTAGCCGAAATCGGTATTCGTCAGTCCGTCATCTCCGGACGTCAGGCGAGGATACACGACATCGTCGGGGAACGCCTCCCGTGATGGAAGTAGTAATGCTAGCAATCGCAGGCTAACTTCGTTGGTGCGCCCTGGCTTCGGCACGTGAGCCCTGCTGCATAGCGTCAGGTCGCCCACGGCCGCCCTGCCAACCCAAGCTAACGGTGAAGCCGTTCGCCGCCGGGCGACCGGTGGCCTGCGGGCGGGGATGCCCGCACTTTGTTGGTGATTGTTGACGGTGGCCCACTGAAACTCGTCGCTGGCACACCGAGTGCGCGGGGACGCTCGCGACTGCGCCGGGAGGCGGCTCTCATCGCCATGGTGAAAACGGCGAACCTTGCCTGCCTTCCGCGACCGAAGGGCAAGGATTACGCTAAGCGTTTAGAGGCGGCTGGCGTCATCTGCCACCGCTCGTACAGCCATCACGTGTGCCGGTGGCACCGCGCAACGATCATGCGGGACCACCGGAAGTGCCCGTGGCGGCGAGGTGGCGAGCACTCGGACGTAGAATGCCCGTCACGGCACCGGCCGTAAGCGCGACCAGGCGTGGACCTCGATCATGAACAGCCTTTGGAACTGGTTTGCAGCGCTGGGTCCGAGCGATCGGTTGAATGTCGTCACATTCGCGGGCGCCGCGGTGGCATTCGCATTTGGTCTCTGGCAGTACCGGAACGGCCAGAAGTGGCGCCGGATGGAGTGGATCGCGAAAGAGATGGACGCGTTTTTCGCCGACTCCGGTGTGACCAAGGCGCAGCAGATGATCGATTGGGGGACGCGGCCAATCGAGTTGCATCCGAAGCGCGGGACGGAGGCAGAGCGGATCGT
>JAXDJK010000307.1:0-9175 GCA_034665665.1 Acidobacteriota bacterium | reverse complement strand
CGAGTGGACGCAGCTCCTGGGATCGCGTGGACGGCGCCTACGTCACTGATCTTCCCCTGTCGGACGTGTCGACCGCGCCGCTTCGGCGGCTGACTGGCGTGCTCGTATCGAAATCGGGATGGCGGGGCGCGGGATCCGAGCGCGCCATCCGCGTGAATGTCGAGATCGCCGGCAACACGGGTGCCATGCCCGGCCTCGGGGCGAGCGCCTCCGACGCTGGGCTGCTGGGCGCCATCGGCCTGGCCTTCCTCGGGGGACTGCTCCTCAATCTGATGCCCTGCGTCCTTCCGGTCCTTTCGATCAAGGTGCTCTCGCTCATTGGCCAGGCTGAGGCGCCGATGGGCGCGCGGATGAGAAATGCGGGCGCCTATAGCCTCGGCGTGCTGGTCGCTTTCTGGGCTCTGGCCGGCCTGCTCATCGCCCTGCGGGCAGGGGGCGAACAGCTGGGATGGGGGTTCCAGCTCCAATCACCGCGGGTGATCTCTGGCCTGGCGTCGCTGTTCTTTCTGATCGCCCTGAATCTTTTTGGCGTATTCGAAGTGGGTGTATCGCTCACCCGTCTCGGCGGGAGGCGCGGCGAAGGCACCGGCGCCTCGTTTTCCACCGGTCTGCTGGCCACGCTGGTGGCCACCCCGTGTACCGCCCCGTTCATGGGTTCTGCCCTCGGGTTCGCGCTCACACAGCCCGCCCCCGCCGCGCTGGCGATCTTCACGTCTTTGGGAATCGGGATGGCCGCGCCGTTTGTCGTGCTGGCCGCCTCCCCGCGGCTGCTCCGGTTTCTGCCCCGCCCCGGCGCCTGGATGGAAACGATGAAGCAGGCGCTCGGGTTTCTCCTGGCGGCCACCGTGGTGTGGCTGGCGTGGGTGCTCGGCCAACAGACCGGGTCCGACGGCGTGGCGATGCTTCTGGCGGCCCTCGTCGTACAGGCCGTCGGGGCGTGGGTGCTGGGCAAATGGGCGGTCCTGACGCGGAGCGCCGCGGTTCGAACAGCGGCCGGAATCGTGGCGGCCGTGCTCATCGTCGGCGGCGCGGCGGCGGCGGTGAAGCTGGCCGGGACCGGCGAGCCTCCAGCCCGGCAGGCGGCTGACGCGGACAGATGGGAACCCTACAGCGAGACCCGCGTGAACGAGCTGCGCGCAGCGGGCCGACCGGTGTTTGTGGACTTCGGGGCGGCCTGGTGCCTGACCTGCCAGGTGAACGAGCGTGTGGCATTATCGGCCGCGCCGGTCCTGGCGAAATTCCGGGAGAAGAATGTGGCGATGCTCAAGGCGGACTGGACGTCCCGCGCCCCGGCTGTCACCCAGGCGCTCACGAAATTGGGACGCAGCGGCGTCCCCACATATGTCTTGTACGCAAAGGATGCATCGGCCCCTCCCCGGCTTCTCCCGGAGGTCCTCACGCCGACGCTCGTCGTCGATGCTTTGGAGAAACTCTGATCACGCATCAAGAAAGGACCTGACATGAAGAAAGCCATCATTGCCGCAGTCATTCTTTGCGCCGGCCTGGCCATTGCGGCCGTCGCCAAGTATCGGATTGCCGACACGGGCGCCAGCACGTTGAAGGAACCAGCGATCGGAAGCCCTGCCCCGGCCTTCACGCTGACCGACAGCAAGGGAAAGCAGCACCACCTCGCCGACTACAAGGGCAAATACGTGGTGCTGGAGTGGGTCAACCTCGGATGCCCGTTCGTGAAGAAACACTACGAGAGCGGGAACATGCAGGCCACCCAGAAGAAAGCCGTCGAAAAGGGCGTCGTCTGGCTGTCGGTGAACAGCTCGGCCAAATGGAAGCAGGGCAACCTGTCGGCGGCCGAGTGGAACGACGAGATCGCCGGCCGGAAGATGGCCTCTACCGCGGTGCTGCTCGATGAGAACGGCCAGGTCGGGAAGGCTTATGGCGCTAAGACGACGCCCCACATGTACATCGTCAATCCCAACGGCGTCCTGATCTACAAGGGCGCGATCGACGACCAGCCGAGCACCAACAAGGACGACATCCCCCGCGCCAGGAACTACGTTCTTGCCGCGCTCGACGAATCGATGGCCGGTAAACCCGTGTCCTCGGCCAGTACGCAGTCTTATGGGTGCTCGGTGAAGTACTAGTGTCGTGTCACGCTTTGCCCACCCATCCGTGAGGAAGAGGTTCGTTAGCGCCTGTCGCAGGCACCGGTGCAGTCGAGCGGGACGAAGATCTCGGAGTGGATCGTCCACGAGCGCGCGCCGGTGACCTGCGAGATCTCGCGGCGCCAGACCGCGGAGTAGTGACCACGCATTTCGATCGGCCCGCCGGCCGTGGTCCAGCGCGCGGTCCACGCGCCGCGCTCCGAGGCGGCGGCGTCGCTGCGGCTGACGTCGATCGACTCCGGTGTGCGGACGTAGACCACGCCCGGCATCTTCGCGAAGCGGTCGGCCAGGCTCTTCTCGATGGCGTCGCGTCCGTCGTAATGCTGTCCGCTTCCGGCGGTGACGGTCGCCTCGTTGGCGAAAAGGCGCGACGCGAGATCGGCGCGATGGGCGGCGAGCATCCGGTTCGACTCCGCTCGTGAGTTGCGGATCACGACCTCGTCGCGCGGAGTCGACACGAGCGCGATCCGGTCGCCGCGCGGGCTGAGCGCGATGCGGGTGATGCCCTGCAGGTCGGGATGCTCGGCGCGGTACACCGGCTGCCACAGGTTCGGCAACTCCGGACGCCACTCGTAGATCGTCGGGCCGGAGGCGATCAGCACCGAACCGCGTATCGTCCAGGTGTGTTGTCCGGCGGACGGGAAGGGGATCGTGGCGAGCGTCGTCACGGTCTTCGTCTTCAGATCGAGCTTGCGGAGGACCCGCTTCGAATCCTCCTCGGCGACGAACGTCACCGCACGCGCATTCGGGATGCGGTACGGCGCGGTCGTCGCATGCGTGGCCATGCCCTCGCGGCCGCCGGTCCTGGTGTCGTAAATCAGGATCGGCCGCTCGGGGTTGTTGAGGAAGAGGACCCATGTCCGATCATCGAATGGCGTGAAGTAGCCGGCGTCGTTCGTGTCGGTCAGCGGCTTCACCTCCTTGCCGGCGAGATCATGAAGAAACACGCGGCCCTGGCGGAGGAGCATCAGCTGTTTCCCGTCAGTGGTCGGCGTCGGACTGAAGCCGTGCGCGTCGCCGAGCGCGCGCGTCGCGCCCGAAGCAAGGTCGACGAGTTGCGCCTGCACGCCGAGGCCGGTGTCGTCGAGGTTATCGATCTGCTTCGCGTAGAGGAGCGTGTTGCCGTCAGGGAAGAACGCGGGCTGATTGTCGTAGCCCGCGTGATTGCCGGAAATGTTCCGCAGGTCGGAGATCGCGAGCTCGCCGTGGCGGACGGCGAGACTGCCGACCCAGACCTCGGTCTCGTTGATCTGGGCCTGCGCGGCGGCGGCGAGGAGAACGACAGCAAGCACGATCAGGAAGGAACGCATTGCGGAATCGTAATGCTGGGAAGCTGGACTTCCGCAACCCACGACAAGAGAACTGCGCAGCCCCTGGTAGGTCTTCACGCCGTCAACGACAACCGGGGAAGTAGCGGCGACCCGGGAAGTAGGTCGCCCATTCCTCCGGCGTCAGGGGGCGGCCGATGCGATCACATGCTTCGTCCTTCAACTCGGCTTCGTCGTCGGGCAGCGTGGGTTTTGTGGCAATGTCCCACAGCGTCAGCGGGCCTTCTCGACGGGCGATGGCAGCCGGTCGCCGCGCGGGTTCGTCTTCACCATGACCACGTCACCGCCTTCGTCGAAGCGCGCGGCCACGGTCGCGAGATCGGCGCCGACCAGCCGCACCTTCTCTGCATCCCACACCACGAAACGGCCGTCCCCGACAGTTTCGATGGAAGCGCTGCCTTTCCACTCCTCATGACGCACGACCGGAGATCGAACCTTCGGTTTGCCGGTGGCAACGTCATACGGGTGGAGCATGCCCTCGCGGTCGACCGCCACCACGAATTTCTCGTCGGCGCTGAACGCGAAATCCTCGAGCGCGTTACTCGATGCGTCGATGTGGATTTTCGCGTCCTGACGATTGGCGTGGATCCTCAGCCCCGCCCCGCCCGGCTCCAGAACGCCGACGAAACGACCGCTCGGGCTCATGTGCACGGTGGCGGCCCCTTCTACGGCAATGAACCGCAGGACCTTTCCTTTTTTGACATCGATGATCGTGAACCTTCCGGGGCTGTCGACGCCGCAGATCTGTTCCGGCCGGCCGCAATACAGCCGCGTCGTTGCGTAAGGCATCTCGGCCGAAAACAGCGGCCGCCCTCCGCCGGGCTGGTTCGCGAAATCCTGCACGCCCCAGATGGCGAGGATGCCATCTTCCACGTAGCTGAGATACTCACCGTCGCGGCTCATCTCCACATCCAGAGCGAGTCCCTCGTCCTTGAAGATCAGCGCTCCGGCTTCATTCAGAAACGTGGCGCCCGAGGCTGCCGCGCTCCATGAGGCGACATTCCCCGGCAGGCTCGCGCCATAGCTCGATGATGATGCCGTCTGCTGCCTTGCCGTACCAGAGCACGGTACGGCCCGTGGCGGGAAATCGGATGGCCTCGACTGGGGCGGCAGGGTGGTGCGCGAGGATCCGGCGCGGAAACGCCCCGAGGGTGTTGCGCAGCCGCTGCGTGGCGACGTCGCGGTCGGCGCTCTGCAGGTCCGGGAGCGTCTCGAGCAGAACAAGTGCCCGCGTGGACGGCTCGACCTTCCGCGGATCGAGCTGCAGCACGCGCGCGAGCCGCTCCGAGCTCCTGTCCCTGACGACCGTATAGCGCCAGGCCAACATGGCCATCACCAGCACGGCGAGAACGAACATGATCCTGGCCATCCGTTTCTCAGCGCCTCCAGACCGCACACCAACGCGTACTCATTTCACGCCCTCACCCCCTCCATCTGTACCAGCGCTCCTGTTTCCAGCCAGTGCGCTACCAGCCGGCGGACCCGGTAGGAGTCGGTGTTGACCTGACCTGCCCATTCGCCGACGGTGGTGCCGGAGGAGGCTTTGAGCCAGATCTCGCGGACAAGCGCGGGGTCGTTTTCGCTTTCGTGCGGAGTTGGCTTGATGCCGTCTTTGGAGAGCTTCAACGTGTCGGGGATGAGTCCGACCAACTGCTGGAGCTCGTCATGGCGGCGCAATCAGTCAGAGAGCGCCGGCGGAACGCCGGCGCTCGCTGACTCACTACCACCACGTCATGACACCGCGCAACTGGTTCACGTGCTCGACGGATACGGTTACGCCCGGTGCCGGCGCGGGAACGCCGCCGTAGATGACCCCCGGCCAGCCGATCGCGGAGAACGCCTCATCGATCGCGCTCACCACTCCCGGCAGTGGATCGGAGGCGTAGTTGGTGATGAAGTGCGCCGCCTTGATCTCGCCTACCGGCACCGGATTGGGCGGGTATACCTGCGCCAGCCCGGCATAGGTGCGCCAGGCGTCCACGCCATCGCGCAGATCGCGGATGTGATCGCCGTCGATGATCGTGCCTGGCGGCAAGTCGGGGCCGAAGATCACAGTCAGGGCCGAGTCGTTGACGTACTCCGAGGACAGACCCGTACTGTCGACCGCCCTGATCCGGTATTCGTACAGCACACCATACGAGACCTGGGTGTCGACATACGACGTGGAGCTGGTGACGATTTCCGGCCCCCATGCCCCGTTGTAGGTGGTGCGCCGCTGAAGGCCGTACGCGATCGATCCGACGCCGCCGGCGGCCGCGGTCCATGACAGCGCCACGGTGGTGCTCGAAGTCCCCGTGGCCTCGAAACCGTTCGGACCCGTCGGCGGAGTGATCACGATGTTGACGTCGTGTGAGGTGGAGCCGGACTGGCCCTGGATGTCGGTCACGGCGAGCCCGACCGTGTAGTAGTCCTCGGCGTCGTACGAGTGATTGGCGGTGGGACCGGTCGCAGTCGAGCCGTCCCCCCAGTCCCACTGATAGCTGACGATGCCGTGATCGTCCGACGACGCGCTCGCATCGGCGGTGCAGGTCAGGCTGATGCAGTTGATGGTGAAGCTGGCCACCGGCTTCCGGTCGAGAATCCGCGGAATGGCCAGCGCCAGGTTCGGCATCGGGCCGATGTTGCGCGGATCGCTCGCCTGGGGCGTGCCGGTGTCCCTGAGAATCTTGCGGATTTCTGCCGGCGTGCGGCCGCCGTATCCCTGCCCGTCTGCCAGCGACACGACGATGATCGATGCCGCCGCGCCGGTGACGATCGGCGACGCGCTCGAGGTGCCGCCGAAGCCATTCGTGTACCACTGATTCTGGTCGGCCGGATGAAAAGCAGGGTGATCTCCATAGCCGAGCGTCACCACACCCTCGCCCCACCCGTGCATGTCAATGCGTGAACCGTAGTTGGTGAAGCAGGCCGGCGACCGCGGGTACGATGCACTGGCGCCGACGAGGATCGCGCCGGAATCACGCACCATGCGATTGAACTTGCCGCCGTAAATCGGGTCGTCGAGATTGGTCGAACCGTTGCCGCCCGCCTCGACGACGATCC
The DNA here is from genome assembly GCA_034665665.1 of Acidobacteriota bacterium. Classification (GTDB taxonomy): domain Bacteria; phylum Acidobacteriota; class Thermoanaerobaculia; order Gp7-AA8; family Gp7-AA8; genus DASWOB01. The sequence continues at coordinate 2,682 of JAXDJK010000307.1, read as the reverse complement.
TGCCGTTTGCGGTGGCAGCGGCGATGGCGTCGAAGTTGCCCTGCCAGTATTCCATTGGGACGAAGTCACACTGGTTGGCAGTGCTTGTGGTCGAACAGCCGCATGGCGTCGCCGGGGTGTCCGGTCCCTTCCAGTGCTTCTCGATCAGAACCAGACCGCTGACGCCGACGGCCATGGAGGCACGGGTGACTGGATCCGCGATTTCCGTGTTGCTGCTCGCGACTTCGTATCCGATCTGGGCCTCATGCACGATGCCGGTGACGCCGTAGCCGTTGTTGCCGGCCACCAGCACGCCCATGACCGCGGTGCCGTGACTGTTATCCCCGGGTTCCTGGGTACCGCCGGTATGAAACATCGGGGGCAGGTCCTCGTGCGTCGTTTGCCAGGCACGCTCGATGTCGACGATTTTCGTCCCGGTTCCGCGGCCGCCGGGGATGGTCCAGGCATAAAGCGCATTGATTCCGTTCGGTGCCGCATTGAGATAGCCCTGTTGCGACTGAAAGTTCGGCGTCGTCGGCGGGATGTCCCCGGCGAGCTCCGACGGCGGCGTGGCGTACGCGATCTCGATGCTCGCAATGGCATTGAGCGCATCGACGAGCAGATCGATGTCCGCCTGGGTGGTCCCGTCCGGAACCTCCACGTCATAGTAAAGATCGAGATCGGCGAGCTCGCGGCCCGACCGTTCCTCGCCGCTGGCCCGCCACGCGGCGAGATCGTCTTCCGGAATCGTAAAGAGCCGGTCGATACCGCGGACCAGCCGGTTCGACGCGAGCAGCGCGTGTACCGCGTGCAGATCGTTCTCGACCTGCGCCGGCGTCAGGCCGAGGCTGGCCAGCTTCGCGTTCTCACGCGCATCGCGTCCATGGGCGGCCAGGCTTCGGCCGCGCAGGCGGACGTGGGTCCCTTCGTGAAATTTGAGAACGACCCGCTCGATCACCGTCTCGCGCGGGACTCTCGCCGCCTGTTTGTTGCCTGGACGGCGCGGCACCAGTGTGTGGTCCGGCGGCTCGCCGGCCATGGGCAGCCATGAGATACAGAGGAATGCGAGGAGAAAGAGAATTCTCGTTTTCATGATGACGTCCTCCGTTTGGCAGCGACGTCATTGCATCGACAGGAGGACGAGGATTTCGCCTTCCCCGCTCCGCAGCGGTTCCAGCGCCTTGCCGATGATCGTGCCGGGGCGGTGCATGGCGATGCCGGCGACGTCGATCGGCGACGACTTCATGGCCCGGCCGGTCCTGCTGCTGGTGACGAGCAGATCGCCGATCTGGATCGGCTCGGCCGAAGCGTCGACTTTCACGCGCACGCGGCCCGTCGTGGCGATCTTCTCCTTGGACGCACCCTCTTCGCCGAGAATGATTCCGGGCCTCGCGGAGACGACACCGGCCACCATCGTGTCGTAGGCTCCGCTCGACGCCATCACGCCATTTCCGACCACGCGATCGAGGATGACGACGGTGCCGGGCTCGAGATCCGCGTTCGACGGCACCCACTCCGCCAGATCCTGGTACTGCGCCTTGATGTTGGTTCCGGTCAATTCGCCGTCGACGCGGACGTTGCCGACAATATGAAGCCGCTGCGCGGGCGCGCTCGTTCCGATGCCGACATTGCCGGCCGAGGTCACGCGCACGCGCTCGGTGCCGCCGCTGGCATTCGTGCCGGTGAAGATCTGGAACGCCATCGGAACACTTCCAGCGCCGACCGCTCCGTCGATCTGAAAGCGGATGCGGGAGGGATTGAGGAACTGCGTCCCGTCATACGCCATGGGGAAGGGATTGAGGATGGAGTCGCCGTTCTGGACAGCCAGCGGAGCGGCCAGCGTGCCACGGGCCTTGCGCCCCGTCATCAGCGCGGCATTGGCGTCGTTGGTGTAATGGTCGACCACCAGGCCCCGCAGATTGATTGTGGCGGTCTGCGAGACCACGTGCAGTTCCGCCGCCGGCGCGGTAGTGCCGATGCCGACCTTGTCGCTCGTGGTGGTATTGCCGGCCGAGCTTTGCCATTGTGCGTGCATCGACACTGCGAATACGACTAGGAACGCGAGCACACTGGTTCTTGAAAAGACACGCATAGCAGACCTCCTCAATGGTTAAGGGTTGAAGGTAGACAATGACGCCGGCCGAGGAAACGCGTGGATCCTGCGAGCTACATGAGCAGCAGCATCGGCCTGGGGATCATGCGCGTCAATCGGCTTCGCGTACGGTTTACGGGGTTTCGCGTATGTTTCGCGTGCCTTCACACCGGCAATGGGTCTGCCCGACCACACCGGGGATCGCCAACCCGACGATTGTGTTGTAGAGGGCGCATGGCGAATGCGATCGAAGTGACGAGCGCGCGATCCGGGCTGTCGAGTGTTTCGTCTCTATTTACCCGCGACCTCCGGCGTGTCACGCCGGAGGTCGCGGGTACGAGTCCGGTCGGCCCCGCCAATCTAAAACACTCATGCGCCGCGACTTCGCGGCGCTTCGTGTTTCCATAGGGTTGATTAGAAAATTGGAGACTCGCAAAGTCACTCGCAAAATCGCCATTTCGCGAGTGGAATTCTGCGCGGACCCGCGACCAGACACACGAAATGTTTCGGGTTTGGCGCGAATGTTCCACGGAAAAACGTGTCACAACCGCATCGGCATTGAGCCCGCAGCTGGTGCCGGATGGCTCAGCGCCACCCTCGCCATCGCGAAT
>JAXDJK010000306.1:0-2662 GCA_034665665.1 Acidobacteriota bacterium | reverse complement strand
GTCTCCGCCGAGAACCTCCTGCGCACCAAGAACCACGCCCGCGAGCCGCTCCGCGCGATCGATCTGGTAGCCATGCGCAAGGAGCTGGTGGAGAAGGACTCGGCCGGCCTGATCGAGTTCATCGAATCGAAGCGGACGCTGGACGACTTTCACGCGCAGGAAAAGCTCAAGATCTGGCTGCGGCAGGACATCCGCCTCTGGCAGATGAACGATCTGGCCGCCCTGCCGATGGGCTACCTGATCTGCGGCCCCGTCGGCACCGGCAAGACCTACCTCGTGGAATGCCTGGCTGGCGAAGCAGGCGTGCCGGTGGTGAAGATCAAGAACTTCCGCGACAAATGGGTGGGCAGTACGGAAGGCAATCTCGAGAAGATCTTTCGCCTGCTGAAGGGCTTGGGGCGCTGCTTCGTCTTCATCGACGAGGCGGACCAATCGCTCGGCAAACGCGAAGGCGGCAGCAGCGACTCCGGCCTCTCCGGCCGCATCTACGGCATGTTCGCGCAGGAGATGAGCAACAGCGCGAACCGCGGGCGCATCCTCTGGATCCTGGCGTCCAGCCGTCCCGACCTGATCGAGGTCGATCTGAAACGGCCCGGACGCGTGGACGTGAAGATCCCGATCTTTCCGACCACCACGCCGGCCGAGGGCTTCGGGTTGATCCGCGCGCTGGCGAAACGGCGCGACATCGTGCTGGCCGATGAAGACTTTGCGACGGTCGAATCGCTGATCCCGCTCCTGCTCACGCCCGGCGCGGCGGAAGCGATTGCCGTCAAGATGTACCGGAGCGTGCGCGTGGAAGGGCTGTCGGCGCTCGATGCACTGCGCGACGTCCTCGATGGCTATCAGAATCCCGTACCGCTCGACGTCATGAACGCGCAGATCGCGCTGGCGGCGCGCGAAGCGAGCGACGGCGACTTCGTACCCGAGATGTTCCGGCATCTCCGGTAGAATCCGCGGCAATGTCATTGCTCGCGCAACGCAAAGGTCCCGCCGGTCCGCTCCCCCGTTTGGAAGGCAAGGAAGTGCTGGTCGGGCCCGACCCTTCGGTGGCGAAGGTGAAGGGCGTGATGTTCGGCGCGCGCAAACAGTTCCTCGTCGACACGCTCGGCGAGGCGGGCTACACCGAATTCCTCGAGAAGCTCACCCAGCGCACGCGCTCGTACATCAAGACCCCACTGGCCTCGAGCTGGTGCGAATTCGAATCGCTCGTGGAGCTCGACCGCGCCATCTACGAGGCCCTGCGCGCGCAGCATCCGAACGTCCTGGCGCTGATCGGCGCCGCCTCCGCGGAACTGGGCATCGGCAAGGTCTACCGCTCGCTCGATACCGAGGAGCTGGCGAAGTTCATGGAGAACAACGCCCTCTTCCACAACCAGTATCAGAAGTTCGGCTCCGTGACGTTCGAGAAGACTGCCACCGGCGGCCGGATGATCTACAGCCACTACCCCGTCTACAGCCCCATCTTCTGCGCCAGCGCCTTCGGCTTCTTCCTCGAATCCATCCTCCGCCACGGCGGCACGGACCCCACGGTGGTGGAGACCAAGTGCCAGACCCACGGCGACAAGACCTGCACGTTCGAGATGACCTGGCGGTAAGGGCGCCCTTAGCGCCTGTGGCTGTACAAGTGCGGCGGGTAAGCGCCGCTCTTGTACAGCCACAGGCGCTGCCCGTGACGCTCGCGCGGCTACCGGATCGAGATCGTCTGCATGCGCTCGACGACCTGTTTGGCGGTCTCGTCGCGGACGCTGAGGGTGATCCGGTAGTCGCCCGGCTTGAGCGACGACAGGTCGACCGTCGTGCCGACGCCGAAGTGGCCGCCGACGCCTTTGAGCGGCAGTACCTCGGCGGGTTGCCAGGCGCCGGTGATCGTGCGGCCTTCGCCTTCGACGGCGGCGCGGATGGAGACGGCGGGGGTTGGGGCTTTGGCGTTCTGCTCGCGGAGCTCGACGAAGAGCCAGGCTTCGTCGGCGGAGCGGAAGATGCGGTCCGGCTTCGGGATGACTTTCGTGCCGCCGAAGGCGAAGGGCTCGAACGGCTTCTGGGCTTCGGACAGGTTGAAGACGTTGTTCGAGACGATGAGCTGGGAGATCTCGCGGGCGGGCTCACCGGCAGCGTCGACCGCGGAGAGCGCGCTGTTGGCAACGCCCAGCACCTGATCGCCCCTGGCCACGCCGAAGCGTGCCGAGAGGCCGGCGCCGGAGAGCAGCGAGTATTCGAGGAAGAGATCGCCTTTGGACTCCAGCACGGTGGACGGCACTTCAAAGTCCGACAGCACCTTTCCGGCCGCATCGACCACTTCGCCGAAGAGCGTCAGCGACGTTCCCGGCTTCGTGCCGGCGGGAAGACCGACCTGAACCGCGAGGAAGGGCGTGCCGCCGCCTGTCACGAAGCGGCCCACGGTCGTATTCAACGTCACGAGACCGTCACCGCCGCCGAGTGCTTGCCGGAACCTGGGCGTCTTGAGCGTGTTGCGGGTGTGCTCCATCCGCTGCTTGGCCCGCAGTTCATCGGCGTAGCGCTCGTAGTACGCGCCCGTCTTCGCCGAGTTCATGGCGTCGCCGGACGTTCGTCCGGCGTTCGACGGGGTTTGCGCCGCGGCGCCAAAGGTCAGGAAACAGACTGCCGAAGTTGCGATCAGGAGGGACCGGGGATTGGGGAGCAT
>JAXDJK010000305.1:0-3418 GCA_034665665.1 Acidobacteriota bacterium | reverse complement strand
GTGGTCGATGTGCTCGTGCATAGTGGCGGGGTCAGTCAGCGCTCGCTTGTGGCGGAGACCGAGCTGGCCATCGACCGGGCCATCATGGAGTTGAACTACTTCGGCACGATCGCGCTGACGAAAGCGGTCCTGCCGTCGATGCTGGCGCGGAAGGGCGGGCACATCGTACCGATCAGCAGCGTGATCGGCCATGTCGGCATTCCGCTGCGCTCGGCCTACGCCGCATCCAAGCATGCGCTGCATGGATTCTTCGATGCCTTGCGTGCCGAGGTGGCCAGCGATGGGGTAAAGGTCACGATCGTTTGCCCAGGGTATGTGCGGACCAACGTCTCGCAGAACGCGCTACGCGGCGACGGCTCGAAGCATGGGCAGCTCGACGAGACGCATGCGAATGCGATGCGGCCGGAGCAGGCGGCGCCGCGCATCATCGATGGCGTGTCCAAAGGGAAGAACGAAGTGCGCGTCGGCGGGAAGGAGATCCTCGCCATCCACCTCAAGCGCTTCCTTCCGAACCTCCTCGCGCGCGCCATCCGGCTGTAGCGCGTCAGACCCGCGCGAACTCGAGCAAGTCGAGCTCCTTGCGGTCGAGCTCCTGCTCGATGACCTGGAAAGCGGCGTCGCCGATCGTTCCGCTGTCTCGTAGCTCGATCAGTCGCTGACGCTCCGCCGTGACGGCCACGCGGATGGCACGGATGTCGTTGAGATCGTGCTCGGCATCGTGAACGTCACCTTCCGAGCGACGCAGTCGAAGCTCGTACCGTTGGCGCAGAAGGTCCGCGTTCTCTCCCTCGCAACGTTGCACCGCGTCCAGCGCTGCACGAAGACTCTCCACCCGCGCGAGGTGCACCTCGCGGTCCACCGTGCCGTCGTCGCGAACGTCGAGCCACTGGATCAACGGCCGCAGCGTCAAACCGTGCACGACCAGCGTCACCAGCACGACCGTAAACGATGTGAAGAAGATCAGGTCGCGGTGCGGGAAATCGAGCGGCAGTGCCAATGCGGCGGCGAGCGTCACGATCCCTCGCATGCCGCACCACCCCACCACCGCTGCTTCGCGCCCCGACAGCGCCACCACGTCTTCCGTACGGTCCGCACCGGCGCCACGATCGCGGCACCTCCATCGACTGAGGAACGCCGCGCCCGACACCCACACCAGGCGCGTGGCCACGACCACGACGGAGACTCCTGCGGCAACTCCGATGTAGCGCGTCCAGGCGGTCCGCTCCACGATCTGCCGCAGTTGCAGTCCAACCAGAATGAACGCCAGCACATTGAGGACGAAGACCGTGACCTCCCAGACCGCGTAGGACGGGACGCGGATCCGCGCGCCGACCATGCTCGCAGCCCGCGACAGGAACATCGCGAAAAGCACCATCGTCAGAATGGCCGAGAGATGAAGGAGCTCCGCCAGCATCCATACCGCGAACGTGCCGCAGAACTGGAAGACGATGGCCGTCGGCACGTCGCTGATTCGTCCGGTCACGAAGCCGACGAGCTTCGATAGCACGAATGCCAGCACGATGCTGCCGATGAAGACCACGGCCAGCGTCCCGGCGAAGGCCGTGCCGGAGAAGACACCGGTAATCGTTGCGCCCACCGCAAAGCGGTAGATCAGCAGCGCGCTCGCATCGTTGAAGAGGCTCTCCCCCTCCAGGATCACGAGCAGACGATGCGGCGGCCTCAGTTGTTTGAGGACAGCGGTTGCCGCGGCCGCATCCGGAGGAGCCACGATCGCTCCGAGCGCGATCGCCGCCCACCATGGCAGATCGGGAACGAACGCGTGCGCGGTGACGGCCACGGCGATGACGGTGAGCACCACCGCGCCGAGTGCCAGACTGGTGACGGCGCGCCAGTTTCGGCGGAGGTCGCGTTGCGAGGTATCGAACGCCGCGTCGAGCAGAACCGGTGCGACGAACAGCGCAAGCGCGAGCGTCGGGTCGAAGACGAGCGTCGGAATGTTCGGCAGGAGCGAGAGGGCGGCACCCGCGATCGCGAGAAGCGCCGGATAGGGTAACGAAGCGCGTCGCGCGATGGCGGTGAGGACGACGCCGCCCAGAAGCAGGGCGATGATGATCTGGAAGATCTCCATTTCAGCACCGTACTTTGTAGCACAGCCAGAGGTGACGCTTCCTCATGGCGAGCGCGTGCGCGCCGTGCCGGTGGTGTTCCGCTGCCGAACGCCCGCCGGTCCTCGTCTTGCACGCCACGCAATCGCACCAACGCGAGGAGGCTCCCGTGAGCGATGAATTGGACGACCCTTCGGCATCCGAGCTGAGCGACGACGAGGAGGCGTTGCTCGCTGAGATGCCGCCCCTCGCCGACTTCGGCCTGACACGGCGCACGCTCCTCGCCGGCAGCCTCGGCCTCCTGGCGCTCGAACTGCTGGCGACGGAACAAGCGCTGGCCGCGCTCGTTGCTGCCCCCGACGCCGCTGCCGCGCCGCCGTCCGCGGCGAATCTCGTGAAGGTCGCGTTCCAGGTGAATGGTGCGACGAAAACGCTCGAGCTGGACTCGCGCATGGTGCTCCTCGATGCGCTGAGGGAACGGCTCGACCTGACCGGCACCAAGAAAGGCTGCGATCAGGGTCAGTGCGGCGCCTGCACGGTCATCGTCGACGGGCGGCGCGTGCTGTCGTGCCTCACGCTCACGGCCACGCTCGAAGGGCGCGAGGTCACCACCGTCGAGGGCCTCGGCAAAGGCGACCAGCTCCACCCGATGCAGGCCGCGTTCATCAAGTACGACGCGTTCCAGTGTGGTTACTGCACGCCGGGACAGCTCTGCTCCGCCGTGGCTCTGCTCGACGAAGCGCGGCGGGGCGACGTCAGTCACGTCACGGAGGACGTGACCGTGACCACGACCCGGCTCACCGACGATCAGATCCGCGAGCGCATGAGCGGGAACATCTGCCGCTGCGGCGCCTACCCCGGCATCGTCGCCGCGATCCAGGAGGTCCATTCGGGCAGACAGACACAGCACACGTGGCGCTTCGTCGACGAAGAGCAGCTGGCACGGGTGAGAAGGGAGGACGCCATTGAGACCGTTTAACTACGTCCGCGCATCCGATCCGAACGGCGCAGCCCGCACCGTCGCGGCGAACCCGCGGGCCAAGTTCCTCGCCGGCGGCACGAACCTCATCGACCTGATGAAAGAGGACATCGAGCGTCCCAGCGAGCTCGTGGACCTCGCGCGTCTGCCACTCAAGGAGATCAGGCCACTCCGCGGCGGCGTCTCGATCGGCGCATTGGCGACGAACACCGAAACGGCCAACCACCCGCTCATCCGCAACAACTATCCCCTGCTGACCCAGGCCATCGTCGCCGGTGCTTCCGCGCAGCTCCGCAACATGGCCACGAACGGCGGGAACCTGATGCAGCGCACGCGCTGCTCGTACTTCCGCGACGTCGCCACGCCGTGCAAC
>JAXDJK010000304.1:0-3155 GCA_034665665.1 Acidobacteriota bacterium | reverse complement strand
CCCGGAGAATTTCATTCACCGCATGGGTTTCGCCAGACACGCGGTGGCTTTCACCAGACCGGGCGGAGCCTCTCAGCACCGCACTTGCAATCTCCACCTTCGTGAAGAGAATGCCTCGATGACCAAGCCCCTCATTGGTATCGGCTCCGACATCTACATCGTCCCCGGGGAGCGGGAGCGGGCGTTTGCGTACCTCACGTACGTCGAATCCCTCCGGAAGGCGGGGGCGGTGCCGGTGGTCATTCCGCCGCAGCCGGAGAACGCGCACGAGATCGTGGCCGGTCTCGACGGGCTGCTGCTGGCTGGCGGGCACGACTGCGATCCGGCCGCCTACGGGCAGGAGCGTCATCCCACCGTCGATCCGGTCATGGACCCGCGGCGGCAGTCCAACGACTTCTCCCTCGCGGCGGCGGCGCGGCAGCGGGGGATCCCCACTCTCGGCGTCTGCCTCGGGATGCAGGTCATGAACGTCGCCGCTGGCGGGACGCTGGTCCAGGACATCAACTCGCACATCGAGACCGAGATCCAGCACGCCAGCATCCCCGAAGACCGGGCCCGGCACGACGTCAACATCGAGCAGGGGAGCCGCCTGGCGGCCATCGTCGGCGAGCGCGAGATCAACGTGAACTCCTCTCATCACCAGGCCATCGGCAACGTCGGCGAGGGGCTGCACGTCACCGCCCACGCGCCGGACGGCATCATCGAAGGACTGGAAGACCCGCGGCACCCCTTCTACGTCGGCATCCAGTGGCATCCCGAGGACATGAAAGGGGAGCAGTCGGCCCACTCGATCTTCGGCGCATTCATCGCCGCCGCGCGCAAATACGCGGAAACGAAGACAGATCCGGTCATGGCTTTGTCACCTCGTGTTGCAAACCGTTCGGAATAGGGGTCTGGAAGCACCCGTTTCGACGCGCGGACGGAGGCTCCTCTTGAAACGAATCGTTCTGCTTGCTGTATTCGCGCTTCTCCTTGCGCCACAGACATTTGCCGGCGCATGGAACAAGTCCGTCGCGGCGGCCCAGAAAACCGCGAAAGAGAAGAACCAGCTCATCTTCGTCGACATGTTCGCCGAGTGGTGCGGCTGGTGCCATCGTTTCGAACAGGAAGTCTTCCCCTCCATGGTCTTCCAGCAGGCCACCGACGACATGGTCCTGCTCCGCCTCAACACCGAGGACAACAGCGAAGGCACCCAGCTGGCCCGCAAGCACCAGGTCACGTCCCTCCCGACCTTCCTCGTGCTCGCGCCCGACCTCAGCGTGGCCGGCATCATCCGCGGCTACGCCCCGCCGAACGACTTCGTGAAGATGCTCAAGGACACCCGCGGCAAGTACGACGACTTCGTCAAGCGCGCCGGCAACGAGAACGCCATCGCCAAGGACTACCCCAAGCGCCTCGAGCTGGCCAAGGAGTACGTCACCCGCGGTGCCTACGACAAGAGCGAGGCGCGCCTCCGCAAGCTGACCACCGAGAGGGGTGTCCCCGCCGCCGTCCGCGACGCCGCCTACTACGAGCTGGCCGTCTCCTTCGTCCTGCAGAACAAGCTGGCCGACGGCGCCAAGACCGTGCGCGAGCTGACCACCAAGAGCAAGGCCGGCGAGCCGGTCGAGCGCTCCCGCGTGCTGCTCGGACAGATCCTCATGCAGCAGGGCGACCTGCAGGGCGCCGCGAACGAGCTCCGCAGCTTCAAGGCCGCCTTCCCGAACTCCGCCCTGATCCGCACCGTGGACATGGTTCTTCCGGACATCGAACGCCGTCTCGCGGCGAAATAAGTACATGAAGACGCGCCGCGCAGCACTTGCCGTACTCCTGTTCCTCGTCTGTCTTTCCGTCGTACCGGCGTTCTCGCAGATCAGCTTCCCCGGCGCCGACGACGCGCCGAAGGTCACGATCTCCGGCAGCCTCCAGCAGCGCACCGGCGACGACGTCACCGGCACCATCACCGCCAAAGTCGGCGAGGGATGGCACATCAACTCGAACACGCCGACGGAAGACTTTGCCATTCCGACCGTGCTCGAGCTCGACACCACCACCGCCGAGCTCGGCCAGGTCACCTACCCGCAGCACCAGATGAAGGCCTTCGAGTTCACCGGCGGCAAGAAGCTGGCGGTCTACGACGGCACATTTGCCATCCCGTTCACCGCGAAGCTGAAGCCGGGTGCCACGAAGGTCCGGGCCATCCTCAACTACCAGGCCTGCAGCGACCGTGTGTGCCTCCCGCCGAACCGCGCCAACGCCGAGTTCGGCCTCACGCTCGCCGCCGCTCCCGCACCGGTCGTGGCCACTACGACATCGGCGCCCGCGACCACCACGCCTCCCGTGGCCTCCACCGGCGGCGTGGCCAACCAGGACCGGCTGGCGCAGGTCTTTGCCACGAGCGGTCTGCCGCTCACGCTGGGGATCCTGTTCCTCGGCGGGCTGGCGCTCAACCTCACCCCCTGTGTTTTCCCTCTGATCCCGATCACGCTCGGCTTCTTCGCCATGCAAAGCGACGGCCGCCGTTCGCGGCGGTTCGGCCTCTCGGCGATGTACGTCCTCGGCATCGTCATCACTTACTCCACGCTCGGCGTGCTGGCCTCCCTCGGCGGCAAGATGTTCGGTGCGTGGCTGCAACTGCCGGCTGTGCTGATCGGCTTCGCGCTGCTGATGCTGGTGCTGGCCACCTCGATGTTCGGCGCGTTCGAGATCCAGCCGCCGCGCTTCATCGCCAACCGCTCCCAGGGCCGGGCCGGCATGGCCGGGGCGCTCTCCATGGGCTTGCTCATCGGCATCGTGGCCGCGCCGTGCGTCGGCCCGGTGGTGATCTCGCTCGTCACCCTCGTGGCGCAGATCGGCGATCCGGTCACCGGCGGGATCATGTTCGCCACGCTGGCCTTTGGCCTCGGCTTTCCCTATCTCGTGGCGCTCAACGCGCTGCCGCGTCCCGGCGAGTGGATGGTCACGGTCAAGAAGGGGATGGGCTTCGTGCTCATCGCCATGGCCTTCTACTTCCTGCGCCCCCTCATCGGCGACACCTGGTATCAGTACGGCGTGGCCGTGGCGCTGCTCGTCGGTGCGATTTTCCTCCTCGTCTCGCGCGCGAAGGGTGCGCGCGTGCTGCGGCTGGCCGTGGGCGTGCTGCTGCTCATCTCCGGCGTCGCGTTCGCGATCCCGCG
>JAXDJK010000303.1:0-3200 GCA_034665665.1 Acidobacteriota bacterium | reverse complement strand
AAGCGTTTGGAGTGCGGCGCTTTCCCGCCGCTTTTGTATAGCCACGAAGCAGCGCGCGTGGCATAACAGACGGGTTGATGAACGCGCTGGTGATCGCTTCCCGCTTTCCGTGGCCGTCGTATACCGGCGACCGGATGCGTGCGTCGATCTGGCTGGACGCGCTGGCGCCGCACGGACGGGTGGCGCTGGTGGCGCCGCAGGGTGAAGTACCCGAGCATGCGCCGGCGATCCGCTATTTTCCGGCGAAGCGGTCGCTGGCCGCCGGGGTGCGTGGGGCGGTGACTGTCGTGCGCCGCGCCCTGCCGGTACAGAGTCTGATGGCGGCGCCGTTCGCGTGGGAGCAGGCCATCCAGCGTGCGCGCGGCGAGATGGGCGCCTTCGATGCCACCATCATCATCCTCTCGCGGGTGGCTCCGTGGGTGCGTGCGGAAGGCATTCGCATCCTGGATTCGATCGACTCGTTGCGACGCAACGCCGAGGAGCGCGCCAGCGCCGCCTCGCCGCCGATGCGCATGTTCTGGCGTGCCGAGGAGCGGCGATTGGCGCGCCTCGAGCGCGAGCTGCCGTCGGCGTACGACCACGTGGTGGTGGTCAGCGAGGCGGAGACGGGCGAGTTCGGCGCCGGAGCCATGGCCATCGAGAACAGCGTGCCGATGCTGCCGCTCGATCCGTCCGCGCCGCGGCGCTACGATTTTGGATTCTGGGGACGTCTGGCGTACTTTGCGAACGCTGATGCCGCGCGGCGGTTGCTCGAGGAGATCATTCCGGCCATCCGAGAGCGGCATCCTTCCGCCACCTTCGTGATCGGCGGGGCCGATGCGCCCGCGTCGATCAAGCGAGCGGCGGAGCGGGCGGGCGTGGAGCTGCAGTCGCCCATCCCCAACGTGGCGGAGCTCGCGCGCAACGTGCGGGTAGCGATCGTCCCCACCCGCTACGGCAGCGGGCAATCAAGCAAGCTGCTGGAAGCGGGGGAGGCGGGATGCGCGGTGGTTGCGTCGCCCGAAGCCCTGCGCGGGTTGCCGCGCATCGCGCCGCATGCCACCGTGGCCGCGGAGAGCACGTCGATCGCCGCGGCCGCCGTGGCGTTGTTGCGCGATGAGCCGCGGCGCCAGGCGATGGCCGCGGCGCTGCGGCACGCGGTCGAGGCACACCATTCACGCGATCGCGTGATGACGGCGATGGCGGAGCTGGCCGGCGTGACGCGGGCGGCGATGGTGAGCGCATGATCCGTCCATCCTCGATCGAGAATTTCGCCCGCGGTGCGCTGGTGGTGCTCGGTGATTTTCTCCTCGGCTGGGGCGCACTGGTGACCATCGTGCTGGTGCGCCGGAACGTGCCGCTCTCGTTCACCCGCTCGCTGCTGCCGGCGGCCAAGCAGCGGCTGGACCTGGTCACGATCGCGCTCTTCGCCGGCTCGTTCCTGGCCGCGCTGGCGCTGAGCGGCTTCTATCGTCGCCGGGTCATGCCGCGCGAGCGGCCGGTCATGGCCACCGCGCTGGTCATCCAGGGCGCGCTGATCGCGGTGGGGGGGGCGTTCCTGGAGCGGCCGCCCGCCCGCACGGTGCTCCTCGGCGTGTTGCTGGTGGAGGCTGTAGCGCTGCCGGCCTGGCGCGCGCTGTTGCGCGTGGCCCTGCCGATCCGCCGGCGCGAGACGATGCTCCTCGGCGATGCGGAGCACGTGCGCAGTGCCATGGTGGGGTTGAGCGCCGCCACCGACGCACGCATGCGCGTCGTGGCTTGGGCTGGCCCGGACGATCCGTCGGTCGACGTCGGACTTCCGTATGCCGGTACAACTGACGATCCCGCCGTACGCCAACGGTTGCGCGAGGTGGAGGAGGTCATCTTCGTCCATCCGGAGTCGTCGCCGGCCAGCCGGCTGGAGCTGCTGCGGATCCGCGGGCCGCGCGGCTATCTGCTGCTGGCCTCGCACGCGGACGCGCTGCTGACCTCGACCATGCTCGGCTGGGTCGGCGACCAGCCGCTCATCGAGATCGCCGTTGGCTGCGGCTACGGCGTGCGCGCGGCGGTGAAGCGACTGATGGACGTGACGGTCGGGTTGCTGCTCACGCTGGTGGCCCTGCCCCTCGGCGCGATCACGGCGGCGGCCATCTGGATGGAAGACCGGCGGCCGGTGCTGATCCGGCAGAACCGCGTGGGCCGCGGCGGCGTGCCATTCGCGATGTGGAAGTTCCGCTCCATGTCGATGCCGACAAGCGGCGAAGGTGATGGCGTGCACGTGACGCGCGTCGGCTTGGTGCTGCGCCGCTATCGGCTGGACGAGCTGCCCCAGCTGCTGAACGTGATCGCCGGCGACATGAGTCTGGTCGGGCCGCGGCCGGAGCGGCCGGAGATCGCGGCGCGCATCGTGGCCGGCCTGCCGGAGTTCGAGCTGCGCAACCTGGTGCGGCCCGGCATCGCCGGCCTGGCCCAGGTCTCGGCCAAGTACGACAGCTCGCCGGAAGTGAAGCTGCGCTACGACCTCACGTACATGTGCGACTGGTCGCTGCGGCTGGACATCCGCCTGCTGCTCTCGAGCGTCTCCGCGTCGCTGGCGGGAAGCGGGCTGTGAGCGCCGCCGCCCTGTCGGTGGTCATTCCCACGTTCAACACGGCCGACATGACCCTGGCGTGCTGCCGGGCCGTGCTCGCCTCCGCGCCCGCGGAAACGGAAGTGCTGGTGGTGGACGACGCGTCGACGGACGGCACGGCCGCGCTGCTGCAGGCGCAGGTGCCGGAGGTGCGCGTGATCCGGCTGGAGACGAACCAGCGTTTCGCCGGCGCCGCGAATGCGGGCGTGCGCGCGGCGAACGGACGCATCGTGCTGCTGCTGAACAGCGATGCGCTGGTGGAGCCGGGGGCGCTGGCGGCGTTGCTGGCGGCGTTCGATGCGGATGCGACGCTCGGTGTGGCCGGCGCGCGCCTGCTCAACGCGGATGGCACGCCGCAGTGGAGCGGCGGACCGGAGCCGACGTTGCCCTGGCTGGTCGTGCTGACGGGAGGCGTGGCGGCGCTGCTGCCGCGCAGGACGCGGGCGAGCGGCGGCGCGGAGGTGGCGTGGGTGAGCGGCGCGGCCATGGCCTTCCGGGCCGAGGTGTGGAACGCGGCCGGTCCGCTCGATGAAGGCTACCGCTTCTACGCGCAGGATCTGGCGTTCTGCCTCGCGGCGCGCGCGCAGGGGTGGGACGTGCGCGTCATCGAAGC
>JAXDJK010000302.1:0-2964 GCA_034665665.1 Acidobacteriota bacterium | reverse complement strand
CCGTAGTACGTAGCGCTGTAAACGATGAGACAGCCGATGATCGCCAGCACCAGCGCGGTGCCGAGGAAGTTCCAATCGACATTCGGGGACGTACGGTCGCGAAAAATCATCGTGTCGACGGGAGCGGGAGCTCACCCTCCTTGATCTGCTGCAGCGTCTCGGGATTGTTCAGGTCGATGCGCGCGTCCATGACCTTCTCCTTGAAGCGCGCTTCATACAGAAGCTTGGCCAGCGGGGCCGCGTCGGCGCCGCCGTGGCCGCCGTGCTCGATGAACACCACCACCACCATCTGCGGGTCGTTCAGCGGCGCGAACGAGGCGAACCAGGCGTGATCGCGGTACTTGAACGGCAGCGACTCCGCCTTCACCCAGCCATGCTGGGCGATGACCTGCACCGTGCCGGTCTTGCCGGAGATATCCAGCCCCTCGATGCGGGAGTTCGCGCCCGTGCCGCCTTCGGCGTTCACCACGTCCCACAGCCCCTGGCGGACCGCCTTCATCGCCGCCGGCGCCAGCTTCACTTCATGCAGCACCCGGCTGGGGACGCTGAAGCGCTTGTAGCTGCCGTCGGTCTGCACGCGGTCGACGTAGCGGACCACGTGCGGCTGGAAGACTTTGCCGCCATTGGCCACGGCGGCCATCATGTTTGCCACCTGCAGCGGCGTGACGACGAGCGGTCCCTGGCCGATGGCGACGGAGATCGTCTCGGAGGGATACCACTTGCGGTTCTGCTTCGTGCGCGCCCATTCGGTGGAAGGCACCAGGCCCGCGCGCTCGCCATCGAGGTCGATGTGCGAGATCTCGCCGAAGGTCAGGCGGTGGGAGTAGTCATTGATCTTGTCGACGCCCAGCTTCGCGCCGGTCTGGTAGAAGAAGATGTCGCACGAGACTTTCATGGCCCGCTCGACGTCGACCGCACCGTGGCCTTCGCGCTTCCAGCAGCGGAACCGGCGGCCGAAGAAGACGCCGCTGCCGCCGCAGTTGAACTGCGTCTCCGGACTGATCTGGCCGTCCGACATGCCGGCGATGGCCATGACCACCTTGAAGACCGACCCGGGGGAGTAGAGCCCCTGGATGGCGCGGTTCAGCTCGATCTTGAACGGATTGCTGACGATCGTCTTCCAGGTCTCCGGCGCGAAGCGCTTGGAGTAGACGTTCGGGTTGTAGGCGGGCGAGGAGACCATGGCCAGCACGTCGCCGTTGCGGGGATCGAGGGCCACGGCCGAGCCGACCATCTCGTTCTCGACGAAATACTGCTCGGCGCGGCGCTGCAACTCGAAGTCGATGGTCAGGTAGATGTTGTCGCCCGGGACCGGATTGCGGCGGGCCGGGACGTACTCGCTGAGGCGGCGGCCGTCGGCGTCGTACTCCCAGTACTCGGCGCCGTCGCGGCCGCGGAGATAGGCGTCGTACATCAGCTCCACGCCGCGCTTGCCGATCAGGTCACCCTGCTGGAGGGCCTTGTCGCGGGTCAGGTCTTTCTCGCTGACTTCGCCGATGAAGCCGAGCACGTGCGCGGCCATGGTGCCGTAGCCGTAGTTGCGGCGCTGGATCGGCGTGACGTTCAGTTCCGGGAAGGCGATCGCCTCCGCCTGGATCCTGGCCACCTGGGACATGGTCACGTCTTCGGCGATCTTGAACGGCCGGCTGAACGGGACCTTGGCGGATTCCTTCTCGTAGCGGGCGGCGATCTCCGGGATGGGAAGCCCGAGCACCTGGCCGAGGAAGGCCACCAGCTTTTCCTTGCGCTGCTTGTCCGCTTTGAGCAGCGGACGCATGACCACACGGTCCACTTCCAGCGAATAGGCCGGCTGGTTGTCCGCGATGATCTTGCCGGCGCGGTCCATGATCAGGCCGCGTTTGGCCGGGATCTCGATCTCCCGCAGTGCATTGGCCTCGGATAAGCCGCGGTACTTCTCCGCCTGCACTCCCTGCACGAACCAGAACGAGCCGGCCAGGAAGACGAAGGCCGCCACGATGCCCCACAGGAGGGCGTTGATGCGGAACTGGAGGAACTTCTGATCGTCACGATAGACGCGCATGGGGGACCCGATCCTCGAATTTCTCGGTACTGACTACCAGGTGGCCTGCCGGCGGGTTGCCTCGATCGGTTCCTCGCGCAGGAACAGGCGGAGGAGCTGATAGACGAGCATCCCGAACAGCAGCGTAAAGATCGTCTTCACCAGCAACGCCTGCTCGAACATCTCGATCTTCTGCTTCACGAGGATGTTGATCAGGACGTAGATGACCAGCTCGTTCACGATCACCGCGCCGCCGAGGCAGGCGCCGAAGGAGAGCGGGCCGCGGAGCGCCAGGCGCGCGTTGATCGACGACACCACGTAGGCGCACACCGTCAGGGAGAAGGCGTGCAGACCGAACATCGCGTTCGAGAAGGCGTCCTGGACGAACCCGGCCGCGATGCCGGCGAAGATCGCGCCGACGATGTTGCCGCCCATCGAGTAGTACACCACCAGGATGATGTACGGATTGAAGAAGGCCAGCGCGTTCGGATAGAACGTGTCGAGCAGCGAATGCAGGGTCAGGGCGATCAGCAGCCCGACGGCGAAGCGTAACCACCTCAAGGGACGTACCTCACGACAGGGGGCGGAACTTTGCGGGTGTGAATCACGATCACTTCCTCGATGGTGCCGAAATCGACCGACGGCCGGACCGTGATCGTCTTGAAGAGCGAGGTTCCGGGCTCGGCCTTCACGATCGTACCGATCGGAATGCCTTTCGGATAGATGCCGTCGATGCCGGCCGAGACGATGGTGTCGCCGGGGCGGACGTCCGCCAGCGAGGGGATGTCCAGCATCTGCACCGTGCCGGTGCCGTTGCCGCGGATCACGCCCTGGCGGCGCGTGCGCTCGACCAGCGAGCCGACGGCGCAGTTGTTGTCATTGATGAGCTGGACCTTGGCCAGGTCGTTGGTGGTGAGCACGACCCGTCCGATCAGGCCGCTGGC
>JAXDJK010000301.1:0-3672 GCA_034665665.1 Acidobacteriota bacterium | reverse complement strand
GACATGGCCACGTTCATCGGCTCGTCGAACATCGGTGACGGTCCGGGACGCCAGCTCTGGGACCACAAGTACGGCGACCTGCGCGGCGACCGCCGCCACCTGCTGAAGGTCTACGGCACGTACCAGCTGCCGTGGAACGGCACCCTCGGCGCGTTCGGCCTGTACCAGTCGGGCCAGCCGTGGGAGACGTGGAACTACGAGGTCTACCGCTCGCTGCCCGGCTTCGGCACGTCCACGAGCGAGAGTGCGCGTTTCGCGGAGAACGCCGGCTCGCGCCGCACGGACGCGCACTACCAGATGGACATGACCTACACGCAGAACGTGCCGATCCGCGGGCTGAACCTGCAGCTGCAGCTCGATGCGTTCAACGTGTTCGACAACCAGACCGGCTATGACGTCCAGCCGGCTGTACACACGGCCCGCTACGGCCTGGCCCGCGAGTTCTTCGACCCGCGGCGGTTCCAGCTGGCCCTGCGGCTCGAGTTCTGAACAATTACTTAGCAGCGGTAAGGACAGGCGCGGCAACGCGCCTGTCCTTTTTTCTCCTGTTGCTCGTCGTGGCGGCGTGCCGTGCGCCCGAGGCGACGCAACCTGCCGCGCCGGCGGTGCGGCCGTCGATCCTGCTGGTGACGCTCGATACGACGCGTGCCGATGCCATCGGCGCCGGCACGCCATCGTTCAACGCGCTCGCGGCGCGGGGCCGGAGCTTCCGGCAGGCGTACGCCGCGGCGCCGCAGACGCTGCCCTCGCACACGTCGATGCTGACGGGGCTCTATCCGGCGGGACATGGCGTGCACGAGAACGCACGTGCTCTCGCTGCGTCGCATCCGCTGGCCGCGGAACGGCTGCTCGCGGCGGGGTACCGGACGGCGGCGTTCGTGTCGTCGTTCTCGCTGGCGCGGCGGTTCGGGCTGGCCCGCGGCTTCGAGCTGTACGACGACGAGCTGCCGCAGGGCCGCGCGGAGCGTTCGTCCACCGACACCACAGACCGGGCGCTGCGCTGGCTCGCGCAGCAACAGCAGCCGGTGTTCCTCTGGGTGCACTACTTCGATCCGCACTATCCGTATGAGCCGCGGGCCGGCTTTCCTGGCGATCCGTATCACGCGGAAGTCGCAGCCATGGACGTGCAGCTCGGGCGTCTGGTGGCCGCGTTTCAGCAGCACGCGGGAAAGGACGCGGCCATCGTCGTGGCCGCGGATCACGGCGAAGGCCTCGGCGAGCATGGCGAGCAGCAGCACGGGAACCTGCTGTATCAGGGCGTGATGCACGTGCCTCTGGTGATCGCCGGTCCAGGCGTTTCCGTCGGTGTCAGCGATACGCCGGTGAGCACGCGGCGGGTCTTCCATACGCTGCTCGATTTCGCGGGCGTCGGCGCGGAGAAGAGCCTGCGCGCGCAGGATTCCGAGGTAGTCGTAGGGGAGGGGATGATCCCGTTCCTCGAATTCGGTTGGCAGCCGCAGGTGATGGCGGTGGAAGGTCACCTGAAGGTGATCCGCGACAGCGCGCTCGAGATCTACGACGTGATCGCCGACCCGCACGAGACGAACAATCTGGCCGGCAAGGCCGACCTCCCGCGCACGATGCGCACGGCACTGCAGGAGTATCCGCTGCCGTCGACTGTGCCGCCGCCATCCACGGACGCCTTATCCGAGGAGGAGCGGCGCAAGCTGGCCAGCCTCGGCTACGTGGCGGCAGACGTGCGGCCCGCCGTGCGCGCGGATGCACCGCGTCCGCGCGACATGACCCATCTCTTCGCCACGCTCGACGCGGCTTCGGGGATGTTCGTGCGCGAGGAGTATGCCCGTGCCATCCCGCTGCTGGACAAGATCCTGGTGGTCGATCCGCACAACCTCATGGCTGCCCTGCGCCTCGCCGCCGCCCACTCCGCGCTCGGCCATGATGACGCCGCGCTGGCCGCGTTCCATCGCGCTGAGTCCATCGCTCCCGATTCTCCCGACGTGCGGGTCTACCTCGCGCTGCATTACGCGAAGGGCCGCGACTGGCAACGCGCCGTGCCGTTGCTGGAGCGGGTGGTGGCCGAATCCCCCGACCGCCTTCCGCCCCTCGAGGCGCTGGCCGCACTCCGCGAGCGCTCCGGAGACCTGCCTGCCGCCCTGCAACTGCGCCAGAAGATCGCGGGGATGCGCACCCCAACACCGGCGGAGCTCGCGCACACCGGCGAGCTGGCCATGGCCGTCGGCGATACCGCCACGGCCATCAATGCCTTCGAACGCGCTCCCGGTCACGACCTCGAGCTCGGCGTCCTCTACCTCGCCGCCAGACGGTTCGAGGACGCCCGCACGGCTCTGGACCGCGTCCCCGCGACGCACCCCGCGTATGCGATGGCCCTCTTCAAACGCGCCCAGGTCAGCGTGCTCCTGCACGAGCCCGATGCCGCCGCCCGCATCCAGCAAGCGCGGGAACAGGCGGACGCCACCACCCGCGAGCTCATCGCCAACGAACGCCTCTTCCGCCAGTAACCGACGGTACACTCCACGAGTGACTGACGCGCCACGCACCTTCGCCGAACAGCTCTTCCTGGCGACGGGCCGCCTTGCGGCGCGCCTGCCGCGCGTGCGCGGCAAGACGCGCATCCTGCTGGCGCTCTACAAGCTGCTGCGCCTCGGCGGACGCCACGTGATCGTCGATGCACATCTGCGGCGCCCGGTGCGATTCGAGGCGCAGCTCGATCTGCATGCGTGGCTGCAGCGCGTGGCCTTTCTCACCGGCGGCTATGAAGAGGACACGGTGGAGTTCCTGCTCGCGTTGCATCAACGCGCAGGCGGGCGCGGATATCTGCTGGATGTCGGCGCGAACATCGGTTTGATCGGTATTCCGTTCGCGAAACGGGTGGCGGCGCGGCAGCCGAGCGTCATATCCGTGGAGGCGGTGCCGGACAACGTGACGGTGCTGCGCCGCAACATCGAGCGCAATGCACTCGGCACAGTCGTTCCGATCGTTCCGTTCGCCCTCGGGGCGACGGCAGGCGGCGCGCAGATTCAGGTGGAGGGCGATCTCCGCGGTGGCGAGGGGACCGGCACGGCGAACATCCTGCCGGATGGCTCCACGTATGACTGCGTCCGCCAGGAGATCGTGGTGAAGACGCTCGACTCGCTCGCGGAAGACGGCACGATCCCGGACGGCTGCTCGGTCATCAAGATCGACACGGACGGCTACGACCTGAAGGTGCTGCAGGGCGCGACGGCCTTCCTGCGCCGCAACCGGCCGGTGATCTTCGGCGAGTTCTCGGCGCACTGCCTGCGCTGGCACGAGCAGTCCATCAGCGACGTGGCGGCGTTCGCGGCGGCGAACGGGTTCGCGGTCTGGCAGCGGGTCATTCCGACGTGGCGCTTCCGCATTTATGACGCGGCTACGGCCGCGGCATTCGAGCAGGATCTGCTGCTGGTACCGGAGGAAGTGGCGGATTCGTTCCGGTCCCTTCTTGCACAATAACTGGGGTTCCGGCGTACCATTTCCCGATGCGCTCCTTATCCCTGTCGGTGGTTCTCCTGCTTGCGGCCGTAGCGTCAGCGCAAACCGAGCAGTACACGCGACTGCTCGTGCCGGTCACGGCCAGCAATGTGAAGGGGGCGAACGGCTCGGTGTGGACGACGGAGTGGACGGTCCACAATGGCAGTCTCGGGCAGCTGTACGTCAGCGGCCCGTTTCCGT
>JAXDJK010000300.1:0-14332 GCA_034665665.1 Acidobacteriota bacterium | reverse complement strand
GGTCGATCCAGATGACGGGGTTATTATTCACATATTCATAGAGGTTCGTGCTGCCACCAGCGAATCCGATTGGATCCTTTGCCGTCCATCGCCCGACTGCTGGGTCGTAGTCCCTCGCCCCGAAGCGCACGAAGCCCGTGTCCCGGTCGTAGAGCCCGCCCGCGAAGCCGAACGGCTGAAAGCCGGGGTTGGTGTCGGAGATGACGCGGCCGAACTCGTCGTAGTCGACGCGCTGGGCGACGGTGCCGTCGGCGGTGTTGACCACGACGCGAGGGGAGCCGAGGTGATCGCTCACGAGGCGATAGGTTACTCCTGCGTGGATCATGTAGTCCGGAATGTTCGTACGCGTTCCGTAGACGAAGCGGCTGATGACGGCGCCGGTGCCGTCGAGCTCTGCGACGATGCGGAGCTGGTCGGCGTAGAGCCAGGCCTGGACCAGCGCGCCATTGATCTTGCGGCCCACGCGGCGATTCTGGCTGTCGATCACGTAGTCGATCTTCATTCCGCCGGGGAGGACCACACTGCGCAGGTTGCCGAGGATGTCGTAGTCGTACGTGGTCGTGGCGCCGGCGAGCGTCTGAGACTTCAGGTGGCCGTTCGGGGTGTATCCGTACTTGCGGTCACCGTAGGTGATGAGGCGGTCCTGGTTGTCGTAGGTGGCGGTGTTGCTGCCGCCCACCCAGCGGTGGACGGTGCGGTTGCTGTTCGTGTCGTACTCATACTCGGCGACCGCTACACCGCCGCTGGTGACTCGCGCGAGACGGCCGGCGGGGTCGTACTCGTAGCCGCGGTCGCCGATACTGCTGATGCGGCCGAGCGCGTCGCGCTGGTAGGAGAGGGACAGGAACGGGGTGCCGTTCGACGTGGCGGTGTAGGCGGTCACTTCACCGAAGGTATTGTACGTGTAGGCGTCAGCGATCCCACCGAGGGTGGAACCGGTGAGCATGGCATTGTCCGGATCGCGCTGGAGCGTGAGAGCGCCTGCCGAGGTGAGGATGCCGTCAGCGTCGTAACCGAAGCTGATGCTGCTGCCGGCAGCGGTCTCGGAGGTCACGCGGAAGTCATTGTCGTACGCCCAGCTCACCGCGCCGGCTACGGCACCGCTGAACGTCGCGCGGGTGAGGAGCGG
The DNA here is from genome assembly GCA_034665665.1 of Acidobacteriota bacterium. Lineage (GTDB taxonomy): Bacteria > Acidobacteriota > Thermoanaerobaculia > Gp7-AA8 > Gp7-AA8 > DASWOB01. Next base: position 13,203 of record JAXDJK010000300.1, on the reverse strand, counting down.
ACCGTCGTACGTGTACGCCGTGCCGACCGCGGCGCCGGTAATCGACGCGAGGTTGCCGCTCGGCAGGTAGCTGTACGTCAGCTTCTGTCCGGGACTGGTGAGCGACGCCAAGCGGCCGCCGGCGTCATAGGCAGGCGTTACGGTACTGCCGTCCGGCAGGGTCATGGTCCGGAGCTGACGGTCGAGATCGTACGCGTACTGCGTGACCGCGCCCGGTGCGCGATACGAGTCCGGCAGGTTCACCGGTCCGAAGATGAATGTGTGTGCCGGACGACCGGGCGGGGTCAGCGAGGTGAGGTTGCCTTCGGCGTCGTACGCGAAGGCGATCTCCCGGCTGTCGGTCAGGACTTGGCGAGTCGGCAGGTCGGCCGCATCGTGACCGAAACCGACCGTGCGTCCGAGCGGATCGCGGATGGAGATCAACCGGCCGGCGCCGTCGTAGCCGAAGGTGGTCAGGCGTCCGCCATAATCGATGCTGCCGACGTCTCCGCGCGCCGTGTAGGTGAAAAGCACCGGCGCAAGCTTGGGCATGCTCATCTGCGTCACCCGGCCGTGGTCGTCGATCATCGTCGCGATCTGGCGGCCGAGCGGCGAGCTGGCCACGGACGTACGCGAGTCGGCCGTGAACAGGGACCGGTACATCTTCCCGTTCACGGTCAGCACCGTTTCTTCCGAGGTCACGCTGAAGGCGTTCTGCGAATCGGAGAGCAGCGCCGTCCGCTGCTGCGTTGTGGTCGAGCGGAGGCCGCTCGGCAGCGTAATCGTGCCGCCGGTGGTCATCGGCGCCTGCATGCCGAAACGCGGGTCGGGGCCGGTCGTCGTGGTGATGACGGTCCCGTCGCCGAGGACCGTCCTCGAGCTGCCGTCGATGGCCAGCTCGCTGCTCGTCTGAATGCCCGAGCCATCGGTGGAAGTCCGGCGCCGCCTTCCATCCGGGAAACGCTCCGCACGATCCACCACCACCTGGCCACCGGCGGTGGTCATCGTGGACACGACGTTGTTCTCCGGTCCGGTGCGGCTCAGGGCCTTGAAGCCTCCGGAGGGATCAGTGTCTTTGAGCAGGCGCCCCACCGCGTCGTACGTGAAGCGGTACGTTCCCCCGCGCGGCACCTTCATCGTCTGCAGCAGTCCGCCATCGTCATACGTGAGCTCGTGCGTGGCGCTTGCCGGGCTGACGATGCGTGCCAGATAGCCGTCCGCGTTGACCGAGAGCGTCGTGCGCTGCCCTCCGGGCGCGACAATCGCCACAGCGTTGCCGTCGCTATCACGCTCTATCTTGGTGATCAGCCCGTGCTCGTCGACGACCTCCACGACCAGGCCCCCCGCGTCATAGTGGAACTCGTAGCGGAGCGCACCGTCACGTGCCGCAACCGTACGCAGGTGCCGGCTGCCGCGGAAGACGTAGATCTCCGCGCCATCCGCGGAGGCGATACGGGTTTCCGACGGATCGAACTGCGGCATGGCCGACTGGATACGCCGCACCATGGCTCGCCGCTCCTCAGCGAAGTAGAGCGATCCGTCCGGGCCGGCCGTGATCGACCAGGGGAAGCCCACCACCGAGGCCGTAGCCAGCTCGCCCTGGACGATGGCACCGGAGGAATCGCCGCGTCCGGCCACGCGCTTGATGATGCCGTCGGACGTCACGGCACGAATCACCGAGCTGCCGAACTCCGTAAAGTAGACCGTGCCGGCGCGGTCGATCGTCATCTGGAACGGCTGGTCGATGCACGCGTCAACGGCCGGTCCGCCGTCACCTCCGGTGATGATCGAACTGCACCGGCTGACTCTTTTGCCCGCGAACGCCCGAATGATGCCATCGGGGCCGATGCGCCGGATCGTGCCACGATTTGACTCGACGACATACAGGCTGTTGTCGGCGCCGACTGCCATCTCGTACGCCTCCGAGAGCGAAGCTACCCTGGCAGGGATGTCGTTGCGCTGGTCGGTCCCGCCGCCAGCGATGGTCTGGATGATGCCGTTCGCCGTCACGCGTCGAATCGTGCCGTTCGTTTGCAGGATGTAGAGCGTTCCGTCGGGGCCGACGGCAATACCGCGAGTGTCGATCCGGGCCTCGACGGCAGGACCGTCGTCACCCACGTTGCTCGAACCTGTCGGGGCGAGCCCGTTCCCTGCCACGTTCACGAGCACTCCGCCGAGCTGGCGACGCACACGATTCCGCTCGTTGAGGTACAGACTGCCATCCGGTCCCGCCGCGATACTCCGCGCGTTGATCCGCGCCGCTGCGCCGGGACGGGTGTCGCCTTCGAACGCCGTCTCTCCCGTGCCGGCCACCACTTCCAACGTGCCGGCAGGAGTGATCTTTCGCACGACGTTCCATTCATTGACGTAGACATCTCCGGATGGAGTGGCCGCGAGACTGAAGCCGTCGGTGATCTTCAGGTCCGTCGCGCGTCCTGATACCGCGGCCCCGCAGCACCGGCCAGTGCCGGCGGCCGTGCGGATCACGTTCGACCCGGCGCCCGCATCCGTGCTGCGCTGCGATCCGTCGCCGAGGAAGAGCGTCCGCCGGTTGAAGTCATAAAAATGATGGACACCGAGGCTCCAGCCGCCGAGGCCGAGTGCGCGGGCATCCCACATCTCCGCATTCACCACGGTCTCCTGGACGAGCGTGATCTCCTCGCGCGCCCGATTGCCGGACAGCGATACGCCTGACGCCACACCGAAGACGCGCGCGCCCTTGCCAGGATCCTGGTAATAGGCAGGATAGGTGTAGCCGACACGGATGGTGGCGGGCGCCGTGCCGACCACGTTGCGCCCGTAGGCGTCGATGCCGTCCCAGGCGAAGGTCTCGGTCTGGTTCGGCGACGCGGGCAGAGTCTTATGGATCGTCCGTCCCGCCACTTCGATATCGAGATCGATGTGCGTGAGATTCGGCGGAAGCGCCGGCCCACTGATCGGGATGACAATCGTGCCGTCGGAGCGGCGGCCACGCGCGCGTCCGCTGTTGTAGGCCAGAGGAAACGACACTCCCTGCACGGCCAGCACTTCACCGAGGGTCTGGTTCTCACAATCGAGAACAGACCCGCAGGCGCGCCGGCCACCACGGATCCAGTACGCACCGCTCGGCGGCGGTACCTGCGGCCCGGTCGCACCGGGGGGCGGTCCGGCCGGCCAGTTGTGGTCCCAAGGCGTGAAATGGGTGACCTGTGTACGCCACAGGCTTTGCCCCGCAGCGTAGAGCGTCGCGAGCTGCTGGCGCTCGGCCGCGTCGATACCGAGTTGCGCGAGTGTCGTACCGTCGTCAGCCGAGTCGTCGCCGTCGCTGTCGATCTGCGCGGTCCCGCTTGTCACGTCGAGGATCTTGATCACACGGCCGTTGTCGGATGGAACCCACTCGCCTAGCACGCGGTCGTAGTAGCCGACCGGTACGACGCCACCGACCGGGAATCCGAGGAAGTTCTCGACGTAAACGTTGACGGGCTTGTTGAACCGGACTTCGCGCGCACCGGCCGCCAGCGCTTCATCCGCGCTCAGCTCCACGCAGTAGGTGTAGGCAGTCGTGGGCGGGAGCGTCGCCGGCATGGCCCGCGAGCCCTGCGGCCCAACCGTATATTCGGTGGCACGGACGTGCATGACCGGGAGCGGCTGCGTGGTCCCGTCCGCAAGGACCATCTCAGCTGCGGTACCGGGCACGAACCGCAGCGTGGCCTGCCGTCGTCCGGACGCGTCGTCCGAGACGCTCCCACGGGCTACCTGCTCCGTCGAGCCGCTCGAGACCACTTCCGTGACCGCCGAATCGAGGGCGGTGAGGACCGCGGGCGGAACAGTCGTGAACGACTGCCATCCGACCTTCACCGCGCGATGCACTGGTAGATAGCCACTCTTCTGATACACCACCACAAGCGGTCCGCCGCCATTCACGGCCAGGTCGAACTGCCCGTCCGCGCGCGTCAACGTCTGGCCGAATTCAGTCCGACCCAGAATCGAGACGGTCACGCCACTGAGGGCGACGTTCGCCGAGGTCGCCACCGTCCCGCGGATCACGCCGGCACGGACGGGATCGATCGTTCCGGGCGCGACCCCGGTCTGCGTCGCGGCAGGACCCTCATAGAGGAAGCTCGTACCGTCGAGGAAGGAGGTGATCTCCGTCTTCGGAAGCGGCGGCGCTGCTTCCCACGGCACGGGCGGCGGCGGTCCCGACGAGCGGACCTGTAGCTGCGCCGTTCCGGCGAGGCCCGCGAAGGTCGCGGTGATGGTCGTCGTACCCGCCGACCGCCCTTGCGCCAGGCCTGTTGCATCAACGGTCACGGCGGCTGGATTGCTGCTGGACCATGTCGCGGTGGCGGTGAGATCGATGCTGCTGGTGTCGCTGTACACGCCGCGTGCGGTGAACTGCTGCGTCATCCCCGCATCGAGGGATACGGATAGAGGCGCGACGGCGACGCTCACCAGCACGGGCACGATGAAGTCGGTGCTGCTCGTCGCACTGCCTCCGGTCGTGGTGACGGTGACGCGGCCGGAGACGGCGGTGGTCGGGACGACTGCGACGATGGCGGTGGAGCTGACGGACACCACCACCGCCGAGCGCCCGCCGATGCTGACACTCGTCTGGCCGGCCTCCGGATCGAAGTTCGTTCCTGTGACCGTCACCGCCGTGCCGGGGAAGCCGCTGGCCGGCGCAAAGGCGGTGATCGACGGCGGCGGGAAGTAGCGGAAGGCGTTCGTCAATGTCGCCTGGCCGAGCGGCGTGCGGACGGTGACGTCGACCAGGCCAGCGGCGCCTGCGGGCGTGGTCACGGAAGCGCTGGTGGGGTCATTGACGACCACGCCTGTCGCTGCCGCGGAGCTGAAGAGAACCTCCGTCTGACCGGGCGCGAGCTCGGTGCCACGAACGGTCGCCGGTTGACCGCCGGCCGTCCGGCCGCGTGTCGGGCTGACCGAGACGATGGTCGGCGGGGCGGCGTAGGTATAGGCGGCGGGCAGTGTGGCGGTACCGGCAGGTGTGGTGACCGTCACGTCAACCGCGCCGCTGGCGTGCGGCGGTGCGGTCGCGGTGATCTCGTTTAAGGAGATCCACACGACGTTAGTCGCGTCGATGCCGCCGACGGTGACGGTCGCTCGTCCGGGTACGAAGCCGTTGCCCTTGATGCGCAGCTCGTTGCCGCCCGCGATTGGGCCGCGTTGCGGCGCTATTTCCATAACGTGCAGTTCGGGCCAGGCGGCACGAATCGCGTCCTGCTTCGTATCGGCGATCACGAGCATCCCGGCCACGGCCACCCCGGAAGGCTCGTCCAGTGCGAGTGGCAGCGCAATCGTGGTGACCACGCCGGCAGGCGAAACCCGCCGGATCGCATCGTTACCGCTGTCGGCCACGAGCAGACCGCCCGCTTCATCGATGGCCAACCGACGCGGACGATGGAACGTCGCAACCGGCAGCGTGCTGACCACGCCGTGGTCCAGCACGCGAATGCGGTCGTTGGCGGTATCGGCGATGTACACGCGGCCATCCCCACCCACGGCGATCCCCTCGGGCCCGGCAAAGCGCGCATTCGCCGCGGCGCCATCGGCAAAGCCGTCACGCCCGGTGCCGGCGATCGTCGTCATGGTCCCGTCCAGCGCCACGCGGCGGATCACGCTGTTCGCCGTGTCAGCCACGTAGACGACCCCGTCACCATCGACTGCCACACCGCACGGCTGCTTCAGCTCCGCCACGCCCGCTGCACCATCGCGGCTGCCCGGCTTTCCCGAGCCCGCGTACCGCGTGACCACGCCTTCGAGCGACACCCTGCGGATCGCGTGATTCTCACTGTCCGCCACATAGAGCACACGGCGCACGCGATCGAAGGCGAGGCCTTTGGGTGCTTTCAGCTGCGCCGCCGTTCCGATCCCATCTTTCAAACCGGGCTTGCCCGAGCCGGCCAGCACCGTGATCTCACCCGCGGGCGTAATCACCTTGATCTGGTGGTGACCGGTGTCACTGACGTAGACGTTCCCCGTGACGGGATCGATTGCGACACCTTCCGGTGTCTTCAGTACGTCATGACCGATCCTGGTTTCGGCAAGGGTACTGACGCCTATGAACGTCACCTGTGCTGCAACTCCCGGCGTGAAGAGAGACAGCGCAATCCCGACAATTACCAGACAAGCAGAATTCGTTCGCATTGATCCTCGGATGTACAGGCTGTTCCTTACGTCGGGAGGCTTCCCCGAGATCGCCGACGCCCGCACTGCCATAGTGGTTGGAGCGGCGGAGGAGAACACGGAAGGTCCTGGGCGGTCAACCTCGTAAAAGTTGAGGACACATTTTGTTCCGCGTCAACCTCTCTATGGGCGATGACACATTTTGTTACCTTGCACGGAGGCCGAGGTAGGGAATGCCGTCTCGCCGTCGACACCTAGTGTCGATCTTGGATTGAGCAGCGAATGCCAATGTCAATCCCGTTACTCACACGGCTGGAACTGTGCGTCCACGGAGTAGCGAGTGAGACTGCCGTCCGGTACCTTCTGAAAACGGCGAGAGCACGGATGCGCGAGGAACCTTCAGTAGCAAGCGATCTACGCGGCCGCATTCACCATGGCGAGCGGGTTGCCCGACACGGCGCCGGAATTGGCGGCGTCGCTTCAGGCCAATGCGTTGAAAGGACAAGCAAATGCCTGCCGCCATTTAGGCCACCATGGAGAGGCGCTCCAATCGCTGGCCAGCGCGGCGAATTGGCTCTGGTATGCGACAGGACGGGGAACCGCACCCTCACGTCTCGTCTTCACCGCCGGGCTTCTTCAGACGCGAGTACAGCGTCGAAGGTGCAACCTGCAGCAACCGGGCAGCCTTGCGCATGTTGCCGCGCGACGCTTCCACTGCGCGGCGGATGTAGTCCTCCGTGATGCGCTCCAGCGGCTGAATCTCCGCCTCGCGCAACGGTCCGAAACCAGAACCGGGCATCGGCAGGCGCTCGCCTTCGAGGTGGAGCCACTCGACCACCAGCTCGGCGCCGCGGCTGAGCAGCATCGACCGCTCCAGCACATTCCGTAGTTCGCGGACGTTCCCGGGCCAGGGGTAGTCGGTCAGGCGCTGCATCGTCCGCTCCGAGATCTTCAGCGGCTCCCGGCCCAGATCCCGCGCGATTCCGCGGAGGAGGTGCTGCGTGAGGAGCGGAATGTCGTCGGGACGCTTGCGTAGCGGTGGGACCTTGATCGTGATCACATTGAGGCGGTAATACAGATCCTTCCGGAAGCGTCCGGCCGCCACCTCTTCGAGCAGCGTGCGGTTGGTCGCCGCGATCAGCCGGAAGTCGGCGTGGAGGTCGCGTAGTCCCCCGACTCGCCGGAATTGCCGGTCCTCGATGGCTTTGAGCAGGCGGGCCTGAATCGAGGGATCCATCTCCCCGATCTCATCGAGAAAGAGGGTACCGCCCGCGGCGATCTCGAACAGTCCCTGCTTCGTCGCGGTCGCCCCGGTGAACGCCCCTTTCTCGTGGCCGAAGAGCTCCGACTCCAGTAGCTCGCGCGACAGACCGGCGCAGTTCAGGTCGATGAACGGGGCTTTGGCACGTGTGGAGCGCTCGTGAATGGCTCGGGCCACCACTCCTTTTCCGCTGCCTGACTCCCCTTCGATGATGACCGGCGTTGCGGCGGGGGCGATGTCCTCCAGCATGCGGTGGATGGCCACCACCGCCGCCGAGATACCGACCAGTCCAGCCTGCGGGCTCGTCCCCCGCCGAAGCGCGGCCACCTCACGCTGCGATGCCACCAGCCGTGCTGCCTGGCTGAGGGCCAGGTTCAGGGTGTCGGCCACAAACGGCTTCTGGAGAAATGTCTCGGCGCCCGCCTGCATGGCTGCCACGACGCGATCCACCGCACCGGCTCCCGACATCATGATCACCGGGACATCGGGCGAGTAGTCCTTCAACTGCTGCAGCACGTCGATCCCGTCGCCATCCGGCAGCTGCACGTCCAACAGCACGGCGTCGGGTGAAAACGAGGAGAACTGAACGTATCCGTCTCGCGCCGTCAACGCCGAACGGACGTCCCAGCCCTGGTCCGCGAGGAGCATCTCGAGCGCTTCGACGACGAGAGGATCGTCGTCGATGATCAGAATTCGGCGGTTCGCCACCCGCTGCTGTTTCTCGTTCACGCTGGCATCTGAGCACATGTTGTTGCGTACCGGCCGCCGTCGCACGCGGAGCTCGTCGCGTGTACGGAAACTGGACACTGTCCATTGTCCGGACACCGCTTCGTTCCACGATCGCGGCCAAGTTGCTGCGGTTGGAGTGACTTACCAATAGATCTGCCGTGGCACCCTGCTCGCTCTACATCCATCAGGAGAACAAAAGAATGTCCCCCACCAGCCAACCGATCATCTTGATCGTCGATGATCATCCCGAGATCGCCGACGGCATCGCCGAAGCCCTGCAGCAGCACGGGCGTACGGTCATCGTCGCCTACGACCCGGTCGCAGCGGAGCTGGCGCTTCGTCATTACCCCGTGACGCACATGCTGTCGGACATTCATTTCTCGGAGCGGCTCGACTTCGCGGGCGTGCAGCTTCTGGACATCGTGCGGAAGTTGCGGCCGGAAGCGCGGGTGGTGGTCATGAGCGGGATTAGCGCGGAGGCGGTCCGCAGCGCCGCCGCGTCGCGCGGCGTCAACGCCGTCATCGAGAAGCCGAGCTCCCTCGTGGAGATCGAGGCCGCGCTGATGTTGCCGCGGTCGACCGGCCAGGCGACCGGTACGCCGATCCGGTTGCCGCCGATCGACGAGCTGGTGGAGGGCTCGCTGCTGCTGCCGCTCTTCCAGCCGATCGTCCACCTCGGGTCTGGCCGCGTGCTCGGTTTCGAAGCGCTGATCCGCGCCGCCGCGCCGGCGCCGCTCGCGACGCCCGATGGGTTGTTCGAGTACGCCACACGCATGGGAAGGATCGTGGAGCTGAACGCGGCCTGCGTGGCGGTCAGTCTCCGCGAGGCAGCCCCGCTCCTCCCCCGCGGCCGCATTTTTCTGAATGTGGATGCGCCGGCCCTCGGGCGCATCCACTTCCGGGCACTACTCCGCGAGAACAGGGTCGACCCTTCCCGTGTGGTGATCGAGCTGTCGGAGGCGTTCGCGGTCGCCGACGAGGTACAGGCCATCGCGGCCATTCGCGAGCTGCGGGCCTGCGGCATGTCGGTGGCGTTCGATGACGCCGGCGACGCGCACTCGCACTTCCCGCTGCTGGCCCAGGTCCGTCCGGAGTTCATGAAGGCCAGTAACCGCGTCGGCGCGCTGCTCGGAACTGCCAATGGCGACGCGTTGGTGACGGGGCTCCTCGCATTTGCGAAGGAGCTGGGATCGACGTTCATCCTTGAGGGCCTCGAGACGCCCGAAGCCGCGGCGAGGGCCCGCACGCTGGGAATCGAGATGGCTCAGGGCTACTGGTTCGGAAGACCCGTGGCGGCGGCCGTGCACGCAGGGCCGCCCCAGCGCACAGCGTTCATGGCCACTGCCTGAGGGATCCCGGCGCGTCGACTTCCCTACTGAATGTGGATGTTGTTGATCACGCGCTGGACCCCGCTGACGCTTTTCGCCGCGTCGACGATCTTGCTGATGTCGGACTGATTCGCGGCATGGCCGGTGAGCGTGACAACCGCGTGGTCGTCGACCTCAACCTCGATGGCAAAGGTCTTCTCCGGAACCGCCGTGGCGATCTTGCCGCGCACGTCGGCTTCCATCGCCTTGGCGTCCACTCCGGACGGCAGTACGCGATTCATCGATCCGCAGGCGATGCCCGTGAACGATCACTGTAGCGGCACCTGGCGGGCGCTGGAATGCATCGTGTTCGGGGGCCCGTTAAAGAGATGGATGCGCAAAGCGGTGTTGCTCGTGTTGGCGGTCGTGATCATCGGCGCCGTTCCGGCGACGGCGATCATCGGCTTCTGCGCGAAGATGCCGTGCTGCTTTGCCAAACATGGTGAGGGCCACGCGGCTTCGATCGGTTTCGAGCGGCAGGATTGCTGCGATACGGTCCGCTGTGCCGAGACGCAGCCGCAGAAGCTCGGGCTCTCCCCCGACCTGAAAGCGCCGGGCATGGCGGCGGTGGACCTGCCGCTGCCGGTCACGGTCATTCCGGCCTCGCCCCTCCTGGCCGCCGGGCCTCACGCCGGCATCGCGCCCGCTCCACCCGCGGTGCGGCAGCGGTTGAGCGCGCTCTCGCTCCTGCTGATCTGATCGTCCACGCCCGCTGATTTCGTGGAAGTGGTGCGCATGCCCGCACCAGGCTTCCGCGTCCGCCCGCGCTGGAGGACTGCTCATGCATTGGAAGACAGGTACCGTGCTGCTGGCCGTGTGTCTCGCCGCGGCCACGGCGGAAGCACAGCCGATCGATTGGAACGACCCCGACGCCGTGGTGCGCGCCGCCTTTGAGGCAAACCCGTCGCTGGCCGGTCTGGACGCGCAGATTCGCGCGGCGGAGGAGCGCGTCGCACCGGCCGGATCCCTTCCGAATCCAATGCTCATGGCCGGCGTACAGAACGCTCCGATCAATCTCTCCGCCGATTTCATGACCATGTACATGGTGGGAGCGTCGCAAACGCTCGTACGCCGTTCGCGCCGCGATTCGTTGCGCACGGCGGCGGAGCTCGAGGTCGAGCGCTTGCGCAGCCAGTACGACGCGCGGAAGGCGGAGATCGAACGCGATGTGCGCACGGCGTACATCGAGGCCGCCGCGGCGCAGAATCAGATCGCGGCGACCGAGGAGATCGCCCGCGTGCTGACGTCGGTGATCGACTCGTCCCGCATCCGCTACGAAAGCGGCGCGGTGCCGCAGACGGACTTGATCCGGGCCATGCTCGAGGAAAGTACCATCGACCATCAGCTCCTGCTGCTGCGGCGGCAACGGCGTTCCGCGCTGGCCAGGCTCCTGCCGCTGCTCCGTCTCGGGGGGAACACGCAGGTGCCGGCGTTCTCTCTGCAGCATGAAATGTCGCATCGCCCCGCCGCGACCGGCGACGCCACGCTTCCGGAGCTGACGCCGGCCCTCGCGGAGCGGCAGGCCGAAGTCTCGCAGGCAGGCCAGCAACTGCGGATGGCCAGGCTGGCCGCGAAACCAGACGTCAGCATCGAGGCGTCCTACGGCTTCCGGCCAGGCGACATCGACATGTTCAGCGTGGTTGCCCGGATCGAGCTTCCGCTTCGCCGCGGCACGCTCATCGAGCCGCGCATTCGCGAGGCGAGAGCTCGCCAGGAGGCCGCGCTCCGGCAGGTGGATGCGATGCGCCAGCAGCTTCAGGAGGACCTGGGCGCCGCGATCGCGCTTCGCGATGAAGCGGTGGACCAGATCGTCCTGCACGTCGACACGCTCGTGCCTACGGCCAAGCTGGGTTTCGAGTCGGCGCTGGTCTCATACCAGAATGGCATGACGACGTTCGACGCGGTTCTCGGACTGCTCCGCGCCTACGTCTCCCTCAACGTCGACTACTACGACTTTCTTCGTCAGCAACTCGAAGCCGAAGCGGATATCGATGCGATCCGCCGCGGCGCGCGAAGCGGGATCGCCGGCGCGGGCGGGATGACTGCCTCGCCGCGATCGTCATCCACTCCCGACGCCTCCGCTACATCGATGCAATGAGGGCCACCCCCATGCTGAGAAGACTGTTCCATCGACAGACGGTGCCGTGGGTACTCACGGTTCTCTTCGCGCTCGCCTTTCTGGTCGTGCTCCTGACCAGGACCAGCAGCAAACCGCAAGTCCGCAAGACCCCCACCAACGTCGAGCGGGCCGCCACGGACGTCGTGCAGGACGCCACCGGCCGCCGCGTCACCGCCTGGGTCGATCCCATGTACTCGCTGGGACCGCCTCATCTCTACAAATCGAACAAGCCGGGCCGCGCGCCCGACTGCGACATGAAGCTGGTTCCGGTCTATGCCGAGGAGGCTTCCCAGAGCGCGACGGTACCGTCGAGCGTCGAGGGTTACAGCAATGTCGCCCTTTCACCGGCTCGCGAACAACTGATCGGCGTGAAGCTGGCCAGAGCGGAGCTGCGGCCGCTGGGGGGCGCGCTTCGCACGACCGGGATCGTCGCCTCGGACGAACGCCGCGCAGCGCAGATTCACGCCAAGTTCGAAGGGGTCATCGAGAGTCTCCAGGTGAACGTGACCGGACAACTGGTGCGGCGTGGTGATCCTCTGCTCTCCATTTACAGTCCCGATCTTCTGGCCACGCAACAGGAGTTGCTCCTCGCGGAGCGTACGCACTCAGACCTCGGACGCACGCTGGCCGGAGCTGCCCGCAATCGCCTGCTGCTCTGGGACATGAGCCGGGGCGATATCGATCGGGTCGTACGAGGCGGAAAGCCGATCCGGGCCGTGACGCTGCGGTCACCGGCCAATGGCGTGGTCGTGACCAAGAACGCCGTCATCGGGATGCGCGTCATGCCGGCCGACACACTCTTCCAGGTCGTCGACCTGAGCAGCGTCTGGATTCTCGCGGATATCTATGAATTCGACCTTCCGTTCGTCCGGCTGGGCGAAACGGCGGAGGTCACGCTTCCTTCGACCGGCAGGACCTGGCCCGGTCACATCACCTTCGTCGCGCCGGTGGTCGATCCGGCCACGCGTACGGCGAAGGTCCGGATCGAGCTTGCCAATCCTGACGGCGCGTTGAAGCCCGAAATGTACGTCAACGTCACGCTGCAGAAGCCGGGCGGTGCGGTGGTGGTCGTCCCGGACAGCTCCGTGATGCAAACCGGGACACGGTCCATCGTGTTCGTCCAGACCGGGCCCGGACAGTACGCGCCACGCGAGGTGCGGGTCGGGTCGCAAGCGGAGGGCTTTTACGAAATCCGGCAGGGTGTGCAGGCCGGCGAGACGGTGGTTGCGGACGCCAACTTTCTCGTGGATTCGGAGTCGCGCCTCAAGTCCGCGATCGGCGGCATGGCTGGAATGCCGGGCATGACCGAGACGGGCACACCGGCGAAGACCGCGCCTCCGAGGACGCCATGATCGAGAGAATCATCCGGTTTTCTGCGACCAACCGGTTCGTGGTCCTGATCATCGTCGGCGCGCTCGTTCTCGGCGGGGTCTGGAGCCTCAACCGCGTTGCGGTCGACGCACTGCCAGACCTGTCGGATACGCAGGTGATCGTCTACTCGAAGTGGGACCGCAGCCCGGACATCATCGAGGACCAGGTCACGTATCCGGTGATCGCGTCGCTCCTGGGCGCACCGAAGGTCAAGGCCATTCGCGGGTTCTCCGATTTCGGCTACTCGTACGTCT
>JAXDJK010000299.1:0-2945 GCA_034665665.1 Acidobacteriota bacterium | reverse complement strand
CGACGCGCGCACCGTGCAGGAGGAGATCTTCGGCCCCGTGGTCACGATCACGCCGTTCGAAGACGAGGCGGAAGCGATCGCCTTCGCCAATGCCACACGTTACGGCCTTTCCGCGACCGTGTGGACGCGCGACCTCCAGCGCGCGCACCGTGTCGCCGCCGCCATCGACAGCGGCACGATCTGGATCAATTGCTGGCTCCTGCGCGACCTGCGCGTGCCGTTCGGCGGCATGAAGGAGAGCGGCGTGGGTCGCGAGGGTGGCTTTGAGTCACTGAACTTTTTCACCGAGGCGAAGAACGTCTGCGTCAAACTCTCCTGACCGGAGAACAAAACCATGACGGCTCTCACGACGGAAGGTCCGGAGCTCGAAGCACCGGAACCGCAGCCCGCGGAGACGATCGAGACCCCGCCTGGCTGGAGCTTTCCGGCGCGCTTCGGCCTTCGCTTCGCGCTCGCATTCCTCATCCCGCTCGATCTCGTCGGCTCCCTGGCGCAGCTGCCGTACGTCGGCGACTACGCGTACTACCTTTGGGCGCCGATCCTCGATCGTTTCGTACCTTTCCTGACGACGACGCTTTTCCATATTGCGCCGGGCGGCGGTCCGACCGGCAGCGGTGACGGGGCGTACAGCTACGCCCAAACTGCGGTCTACGCCATTGTCGCCGTCATCATCGCGACGGTCTGGAGCCTTCTCGACCGGCGTCGCATCACCTATCCGCGCACGCTCGAGGTTCTGCGCGTCTGCGTCCGCATCGTGCTGGCTGAGGCGATGATCAGCTACGGCGCATCGAAGATCGTTCCGTCGCAGTTTCCGGTGCCGGCGCTCGACAAGCTCGTACAGCCGCTGGGTGACCTCTCGCCGATGGGCCTGCTCTGGGTATTCATGGGCTTCTCTCCCGGCTACACCATTTTCACCGGCGCCGCCGAGCTCCTCTCCGGCATCCTGCTGACCATCCGCCGAACGACGCTCCTCGGGGCGCTGATGAGCATCGCCGTACTGGTGAACGTCGTCGCCCTCAACTTCTTCTACGACGTGCCGGTGAAGCTCTACTCCGCACAACTGCTGCTACTAGCGATCTTCCTGACCATTCCGCATCTGCACCGGCTGGTGAATTTCTTCGTCCTCAACCGGCCGGTACCAGCCGATCCCAGTCAGCCGGTCATCCGCAATCGCTGGGCTCAGGCCGTACTCGTCTTCGTGCGCACGCTGCTCGTGGGCTGGTTCGTCGTCATCTCGATCCGCCAGTCGCAAAGCTATCTGCAGGAGGCCCGTGGCACGCACTCGCCCCTCCGTGGTATTTGGAACGTGGCGTCGGTCACCGTTGACGGCGTCGAGCGGCCACCACTCGTGACCGACCTCACGCGCTGGCGCCGGCTCGTCTTCGACTACCCCGGCTACATGTCGCTTTACGAGATGAATGACCAGCGGCAGCGCTTCACCGTCAAGGCCGACGATAAAAAGCACACGCTGCTCCTGACCAGCCGCGACGACCCCAAGCGAACGGCTCTGCTGACCTACGACCGGAAAGACGCGAACACGCTACTGGTGGCGGGAAAGCTCGATGGGCACGACTTTCGTGCTGTTTGCCACCGTGGCGACGAACGCTTCTACCTCACCGAGCGTGGATTTCACTGGGTGAACGAGAAGCCCGTGAACCGTTGACGGGCCCCCGTCACTAAGTGACCTGCGTTGCGCGGAGCAGTGGCCACGCCGTCAACGCGCCGAACGCCATTCCCGATACGATCACGAACGTCAACGCGCCAGCGGCCGACGCGATCGGCACCCCGGCCCCATCGATCAGCAGCGGGGCTTCCGCCGGGGCCAGGCCTTCGTTCCTTGGAAGTGGAAACGAGTCCAAAGGTCTGACCCCAAGGCTTGCAGATGCTCGTTGCGGTTTTTGACGGGTTTCGGGCGCTCGGGGAAAGCACTGACGCGTAATTAGCAGGCGCGCTTTGGAGAACGTGCGGCAGCGACCGTTGCCAGGACGTTGTGCATCTCGCCTATGGACGGAACTCGACTTGGCCGAACACGCCGCGACGGCGCCGCAATAGTGGCGTGATGACTGGCTGAATTGTCGCGGGCGGGAGCGATGTTTCAGGCGGGGCGCAGCATGAGCAACGCCGCGTCAAGGTAGTGGAGAAGCGTCGCGTTCGCGCTGAACTCCTGCTCGCAGCGGCGGATCAGGTTCGAGATGTGGCCTTCGCTGCGCAATCGGAGTGAGGCGGCGATGCTTCGGAGGGTGACCAGGCCTTCGTTCCAGCCGACCCACGCAGCGAGCATCCGCAAGGGACCTCCTCGCGACTGGCGAATCGCGTCCGCCGTGCCGCCGGTGACTTGGCCGATCGCTTCGATGATTGAGGCCATCTTCGGACGGCCGATTGCACGGTGTTTGGCTGGATGATCGCTCGAGCGCGGCTTCGATTCGACCTTCTTCCGCATCTCGAGAGCCCACTCCTCGCTGCCGAGGAAGATGCCGTTTACGAGGTTGTCCCAGAGCCGGTCCTCGCAACCAAGCATTGCCAGAACGGCGTCTTGGTAGTTGGCTTGACCGAGTAAGTCATTTCCACCGAAGAAGCTGAGTGCGGAGGCGACGTCGAGCCAGTCAGGAGCCTCCTCGAGACCTGCGGTGGCACGGTAGTTGGACCACTGGTAGTCCTCAGGCCGCGCAACCATGTTCGCGCGCACTGGATTGAGCACGGTGTACCGCAGGACTTCGGCCATGTATCTCCCCGAGTCGATCACCTTCGTATCGAAGCGGCCCTCCACGAGATGGCCTTTCCGTTTGTGCCTCCGATTGAAGAGGTTTGCGTAGGTGCTGTTGAGCCAATGCATACCCTTGCAGAGATTCGGCTGTGGCGTAGTGATGACGAGGTGAAAGTGGTTCGTCATCAGGACCCAGGCGGAGATGCTCCACCCGAATCGGATGGTCGCTTCTCGCAAGAGG
>JAXDJK010000298.1:0-3016 GCA_034665665.1 Acidobacteriota bacterium | reverse complement strand
ACCGTCCACGTGCCGCGGCGGCCGTACGTGACCGCGTTGCGCGGCATCCCCACCATCCGGCCGTTCGAAGCGCTGGCGTGCGCGATTCCGCTCATCAGCGCGCCATGGGACGATGTGGAAGGGCTGTTCACGCCGGGCCGGGATTTCCTCGTGGCCCGCGACGGCAACGAGATGCGGCGGCAGATGCAGGCCGTGCTGCACGACCGCGCCCTGGCGCAGGAGCTGGCGCGCCACGGCCTCGATACCATCCAGCGCCGCCACACCTGCGCGCACCGCGTCTCGGAGCTGCTGAATATTGTTTCGACGTTCGATACCGCCACGGCGCCCGGTGCGGCCGCCGCGCAACGCGCAACCTCATGAAGATCGCTTTCTACGGCAGCTCTCTCGTCTCCGCCTACTGGAACGGCGCCGCCACGTACTACCGCGGCGTGATCCGCAATCTCGCGGCGCTCGGCTGCGAGGTGACGTTCTTCGAGCCCGACGCCTACGACCGGCAGAAGAACCGCGATCTCGCCGAAGACCCGGAGTGGGCACGGGTGGTGGTCTATCCCGGCGAAGGCACCGACGGCGTGCAGCGCGTGCTGGACGAGGCCCGGCATTACGACGTGGTGGTCAAAGCCAGCGGCGTGGGGGTCTTCGACGAGCTGCTGGAGAAGGCGGTGCTCGACCTGCGCCGCCCCGGGCAGACGGTGATCTTCTGGGACGTCGACGCGCCGGCCACGCTGGACCGGATGCGGCTCGACGCGAACGATCCGTTCCGGCCGCTGGTCCCGCAATACGACTTCGTCTTCACCTACGGCGGCGGCGAGCCGGTCATCGAAAAGTACCGCGCCTTCGGCGCGCGGGAGTGCATCCCCATCTACAACGCGCTCGATCCCACCACGCATCATCCGGTGCCGCCGAAGCCTGCCTTCGACGCGGACCTGTCATTCCTCGGCAACCGCCTCCCCGACCGCGAGGCGCGCGTGGAGGAGTTCTTCCTGCGCGCCGCGGAGCTGCTGCCGTCGCACCGGTTCCTGCTGGGCGGCTCCGGCTGGGGCGACAAGGGGTTGCCGGCGTCGGTCCGTTACCTCGGGCACGTCTTCACCGGCGATCACAACGCCTTCAACTGCACGCCGCGGGCGGTGCTGAACGTCTCCCGTGAGTCGATGGCCGCCAACGGCTGGTCGCCGGCCACGCGGGTCTTCGAGGCGGCCGGTGCGGGCGCCTGCATCATCACGGACGCGTGGGAAGGGATCGAGTACTTCCTGGAGCCGGAGACGGAAGTGCTGGTGGCGCGTGATGGTGCCGAGGTCGCGGAACTGGTGAAAGAGCTCGACGGGGAGCGTGCGCGGAGGATCGGCGAGGCGGCCATGCGGCGCGTCCTGGCGGAGCACACGTACGCGCACCGGGCCCGGCAGGTGGTGTCGATCTTGAACGCGCCGGAGATGGCGACCGGCACATGAACATCGTCATTCTCGGGCTCTCCATCACCTCGTCGTGGGGCAACGGCCACGCCACGACCTATCGCGGGCTGGTGCGCGAGCTGGCGGCCAACGGCCACAACGTGCTGTTCCTCGAGCGCGACGTGCCGTGGTACGCGGAGAACCGTGACCTTCCCGATCCGCCGTACTGCACGACCCGCCTCTATCGTGGACTGGCACAGCTGCGCCAGCGCTACAGCCGGCATGTTCGCGATGCGGACCTGGTGATCCTCGGGTCGTACGTCCCGGACGGCGTCGCGGTCGGCGAATGGGTCACGGAGACGGCGGAAGGGGTCACGGCCTTTTACGACATCGACACGCCGGTGACGCTGGCCAAGCTGGCCAAGGGCGACTTCGAGTACCTCTCGCCGCACCTCATCCCGCAGTTCGATCTGTACCTGTCGTTCACCGGCGGGCCGACGCTGCGGAAGATCGAGAAAAAGTACGGCGCGCCGCGGGCCCGGGCGCTGTACTGCTCGTTCGATCCCGAGCAGTACTACCCGCGCGCCGCGCGGATTCGCTGGGACCTCGGCTACCTCGGGACGTACAGCGACGACCGCCAGGCGACGGTGGAACGCTTGATCAACGACCCGGCCCGGCGCTGGCCGGAGGGACGCTTCATCGTGGCCGGCCCGCAGTATCCCGACGACCTGCAGTGGCCGCACAACGTGAAGCGCGTGCATCACCTCCCCCCGCGCGAGCACCGCCGCTTCTACAACGCCCAGCGCTTCACCCTGAACGTCACGCGGGCCGAGATGATCCGTGCCGGCTGGTCGCCCAGCGTGCGCCTCTTCGAAGCCGCCGCCTGCGGCATCCCGATCATCAGCGACTGGTGGGACGGCCTGGACTCGCTCTTCGAGCCCGGCAAAGAGATCCTCATCGCCCGCACCAGCCGCGACGTCCTGCGCTTCCTCCACGACATCGACGACGCCGACCGCCGCACCCTCGGCCTCCGCGCCCGCGAACGCGCCCTGGCCGGCCACACGGCCGCGCACCGGGCCCGCGAGCTGGAAGGGTACGTCGCGGAGGTGGGGGCGGCGGAGGCGCGGGTGAGCGCGTGATCAAAAGCTTGAACGCAGAGCGCAGAGCGCAGAACGATGAATGAAGAAAAAAGCGTGGCGTAGCGTCGCGCCCGTCCCCCCTTTCTCAATTCGTCGTTCTGCGCTCTGCGTTCTGCGTTCAAGCCTTTGACTCTCACCCAAAGCTTACGCGGCCGATTCGTCGATCGCGTGGAGCACGGCTTCTTCGACGGCCGCAGGCAACGGCGCGGCAACGAACATGTCGCTCGGGTAGAGGTAGTCCTCGCCGGATTCGTCGATCACGCGAATCATGTCGTCCTTCTCCGCGTTCGGGTCATCGAGCACTTCGTAGAGTTTCCGCAGCTCGAGCGAGGCCAGGTAGCCGGAATTGCGAATGCAGATGACGAAGCGCACCGACGAAAGTTACCACGCCTCAAACGCGGCGGACTACGCGAAGCGTTTGGAGTGCGGCGCTTTCCCGCCGCTCTTGTACAGCCATGAGCAGCGCCTGTGGCTATACCAAAGCGGCGGGAA